>NZ_RZOI01000840.1:0-2424 GCF_004022645.1 Mesorhizobium sp. M4A.F.Ca.ET.020.02.1.1
CCGGCACGTTCTCGAATTCGTAGGTGACGACGGCGCTGGCCGCGGCGAGTTCGGCGAGGGCCGCGGCATCGTCATAGGCGGCTGTTATCTGGCGGTTGGCGACCTGGGCCGCCTATGACGATGCCGCGGCCATCGCCAGCATGCGGCCGAGCTGGCCGCCGCCGATGATGCCGATGGTCGATCCCGCCGGCAGGCTCATGGCGCGTCCGTCGGTTCGGCGGCAACCTTGGCGGTCTGGGCGGCGCGCCAGGCGTCCAGCCGGGCGGCCAGCCGGTCGTCGTTTAGCGCCAGCACGGCGGCGGCCAGCAGCGCCGCGTTCGCGGCACCCGCCTTGCCGATGGCCAGCGTGCCGACCGGAATGCCGGCCGGCATCTGGACGATGGAGAGCAGCGAATCCTGGCCCGACAGCGCCTTCGATTCCACCGGCACGCCGAAGACCGGAAGCGGCGTCATCGCCGCCGTCATGCCGGGCAGGTGCGCGGCGCCGCCGGCGCCGGCGATGATAACCTTGTAGCCGGCCGCCTTGGCGCTCTTGGCGAAATCATAGAGCCGGTCGGGGGTGCGGTGGGCCGAGACGATCAGCCGCTTGTGCGGGATGCCCAGCGCGTCCAGTGTTTCCGCTGCATGACGCATCGTCGCCCAGTCGGACTGGCTGCCCATGATGATGGCGACGTCGGCACGCTGATCGGTCAAAGTTTTCGCTCCCGGCGGCAAAGGCGCGCCTTAGCGGAATTCGCCAATCGCCGCAAGGATTGTCGCCGCAGCAAGGCCGCGGCCACGGGAGCCTAGTCCGGCCAGCGCAGCGATCCGGCTGAATCCTTGCGCGCCGCTTTCATCGCGTCGGCCGGGCGGTCATTCGCGGCCAGCACGGCGCGCAGGCGCTCGGCGACGATCTCGGCCTCGCCGGGATGGAGATTGCACGGATCGAGGAAGAAGTGGCCGCGCTCGACCTCGTGGTTGCGCACGATGATCGGCGGCAAGCCGGCGGCCAGCGCCGAGGCGAGGCCGGCGGCGGTGAAGCGGCTTTCGGGCGCGACGAATATTTGCAGGCGGTCGAGCGGATTGGCAGTCGGATCGGGAATGATGCGCGCGGCGATGCCGGGTAGACCCTGCAGCGCGTCCTTCCACAGATTGAGCGCCGCTTCCTCGCGCCGACGTATGCCGGCATGGTCGCGCTTCTCCCAGGCTTCCAGCGCCGCCATCGTGCCGGCGATGCTCTCCTTGCCGACCTTCATGGCTCGCGCAACACCGCGGTTCTGCAAATAGGCCGTGCGCACCAGATTCTTGCGGCCGGTGACGATGCCGCTGGTCGGGCCCGAGAGGAATTTGTGACCGCTGTAAACGACGATGTCGGCGCCACGCGCCAGGAAGCTGCGCAGATCGTATTCGGAAGCGGCGTCCACGATCACCGGCACGCCCTTGGCGTGGCAGATATCGCAGAACTCCTCCAGCGACAGCATGCCGTACTGCACGGTGTGATGGGCGACGACGTAGAGGGCGGCCGCCGTGCGCTCGTTGATCGCCTCGCGCACATGATAGTCCTGCGTGACGCTGACGGTGCCCGCCGGGACGACCCTTGCGCCGGCCACCCGGATCGACTGGTCGATCGGCGCGCCGTAGTTGACGATGTGGCCGAGCTGGATAACGACCTCCGACTTGAGGCCCTCGGTGTCGTCGGGCAGCCGCTCGATCGCCAGAAGGTTGGTGCCGGTCATCGCGCCGGCGATCGCCATTGTGATGCCTGAGGCGCAGCAGGCGGTGATGAAGCCGGCTTCGCCGCCGGTCAGCCGCGTGATGACCGTGCTGGCAGCGCGCTGCAGGTCGTCCATCTCCACCCATTGCGAGGCGATCTCGGCCATCGCGGCGATCGCTTCCGGAACGATGATCGAGGCGCCGAGCGTCGTCATCGTGCCGGAGACGTTGATGATCGGGCGCAGGCCGAGACGTTCGCGGATTGTCATGTTGGAGATCGTCATCTCTGGAATCCCATCTTGAAAAGACCTCAGGCGGCGATTTCGACCACCGCCTCGATTTCGACCGTGATGTTGCCCGGCAGCGAGCCGACGCCGATCGCCGAGCGCGCGTGCCCGCCGATCCTATCAAAGACGTTGGCGAAAAGATCGGAGCAGCCATTCACCACCTTCGGGTGGTCGCTAAGGTCGGCGTGGCGTTGACGAAGCCGAGCAGCTTGACGACGCGCACGATGCGGCCGAGGTCGCCGGCGGCCGCATGCATGACAGCCAGCAGGTTAAGCCCGGTGAGGCGGGCATGCTGATAGGCCTCCTCGACGGTGACATCCTCGCCGACCTTGCCGGTGCAGAGCGTACCGTCGGACCGCACGGGCCCCTGTCCGGAAAGGAAGATCAGCCGGCCGGCCTCGGCATGGGTGACGAAGCTGGCGATGGGCGTCGGCGGCTCGGGCAG
>NZ_RZOI01000841.1:0-2422 GCF_004022645.1 Mesorhizobium sp. M4A.F.Ca.ET.020.02.1.1
GCATCAAGGCGGCCGGCGACGTGCCCGCCGGCCAGATCGTCTTCTTTCGCTCCTTCTTTGCCATCTTCCCGATCATCGCCTTCCTGGCATCCAAGCGACAGCTGGCCACCGCATTCGCCACGAAACGGCCGTTCAACCACGTCGCGCGCGGTATCGTCGGCGTCGGCGCCATGGGGCTCGGTTTCTTCGCGCTGACCAGGCTGCCGCTTCCCGAGGCGATCACGCTGAACTATGCCCAGCCCCTGCTGGTGGTGGTGTTCTCGTCGATCTTCCTTGGCGAAGCGATCCGTGTCTACCGCTGGAGCGCTGTCGCCATCGGTCTTGTCGGTGTGCTTCTCATCTCCTGGCCGAAGCTGACGCTGCTGCGCTCTGGCGCGGCGCTCGGTGACCAGGAGGTATTGGGGGTCATCGCCGCCTTCGCCGCGGCGGCGATCTCGGCCATCGCCATGCTCTTGGTCCGCAACCTCGTCCAGACCGAGAAGACGGCGACCATCGTGCTCTGGTTCTCGTCGACGGCGAGCGTGCTCTCCCTGCTGACATTGCCCTTCGGCTGGCAGCCGCTGACGCCGGTGCAGGCAGCCCTCCTGGTTGTCGCCGGCTTTTGCGGCGGGCTCGGCCAAATCCTGATGACGGCGGCCTACCGCCACGCCGAGGCCTCCGTCGTGGCGCCGTTCGAATACAGCTCGATGATCCTCGGCGTCGTGGTCGGCTATCTGGTGTTCGGCGATGTCGCGTCGCTCAACACGCTGGCCGGCGGTCTGATCGTGGTGGCGGCCGGCATCTTCATCATATGGCGCGAACGGCAACTTGGGCTTGAACGCACGCGAACGAGGAGGGCGACGCCGCCGCAGGGGTGATCAAGACCGCTCGGCACGCTCCTTCGCCAGCCGCACCAACGTCGACCGCGTCTGCTCGTCGGCCGGGAAAAAGGATTCGATCGCCAGTTCCGACAATGTGACATCGAGCGGTGTGCCGAAGACGGTGATCGTGCTGATGAAGGAGAGCACCTGATCGCCATGCGCGAGCCGGAGGGGGTGCACGATGCCGCTCGGCTCGATCTGGGCCGGCCGTCCGCTCTTCAGCCCGGAAGGATAGGCGCGCAACTCCTGTTCCAGCTCGATCAGCACGGGGTCGCCAATGGCGTCGTTCTGATGCCTCAGCCGTTCGAGCAGATGCGCGCGCCATTCGGCTAGGTTGACGATGCGCGGCGCAACGCCGCCGGGATGCAGGCTGAGCCGCAGCACATTGACCGGTGGCGCAAGCAGCGATGGTTCGGAAACATCGGCCAGGAATGGGCCGATCGCCGCATTGGCCGAGATAAGGTTCCAGTGCCGGTCCACGGCCAGCGCCGGAAAGGGCTCGTGGCCCCGGAGCACGGTTTCCACCGCCGCCATCGCCGGTGCCAGCGACGCATCGGAGAGCGGCTTCTCGCTGAAACTCGGCGCGAAACCCGCAGCGAGCAGCAGCTGGTTGCGCTGCCGCAGCGGGATTGAAAGCTGCTCGGCCAAGTGCAGCACCATCTCGCGCGAGGGCTGGGCCCGGCCGCTCTCGACGAAGGAGAGATGCCGCTGCGAGATCTCGGCCTCCATGGCAAGATCGAGCTGGCTCATGCGCCGGCGCGTGCGCCATTCGCGGATGAGGCTCCCGGCGGAGGTTTCGGATGTTGTCATGTGGGAAGGACTAAGGCGGCCAGGGGAGTAATTCAATTACCCCGGAGGTTATGGTGCCATCTCCCCCAAGGGGGAAGGGGTGTTTCACTCCAACGCCTTCAGCTTCGCCTTCACCTCCAGAAAATCCCGCCAGGCCAGCTTCTTGTGCGCCGGCGTCCGCAACAGATAGGCCGGATGCAGCGTCGGCATGGCGGGAATGATGGTGCCGGACGCGGTCGTATGCGTGCGCCAGTTGCCGCGCAATCGAAGAATACCCTCGGTGGTGTTGAGCAAGGTCTTGGCCGAGGGGCCGCCGAGACTGACCAGCAGCTTCGGATTGACCAACTCGATCTGCCTTTCGATGAACGGCCGGCAGATCTCGGTCTCGTGCGGCGTCGGCGTGCGATTTCCCGGCGGCCGCCAGGGGATGACATTGGCGATATAGGCCGACGTGCGGTCGAGGCCGATTGCCGCCAGCATGCGGTCGAGCAGGCGCCCGGAGCGGCCGACGAAGGGCAGGCCTTCGAGGTCCTCATCGCGGCCCGGCGCTTCGCCAACCAGCATCAGCTCGGCATTGGGATTGCCGTCCGCGAAGACCAGGTTTTTAGCGGTGAATTTGAGATTGCAGCCGTCGAAGGCCGCCATGTGCTGACGCAGCTCGTCGAGCGTGGAGGCGCTGGCAGCCATCTGCCGCGCGAGCAGCGCCTGCGCCTCGTCGGGTACTGCCGCGACGGCGGGCGCGGTGCGCGCCGGCGCATCCGGCACCTTGCTTG
>NZ_RZOI01000842.1:0-2414 GCF_004022645.1 Mesorhizobium sp. M4A.F.Ca.ET.020.02.1.1
ATGTCGGTCACATCCCTGGCGAAGGTCTGCGCCTCGGCGTGTGGCTGGGCGCGCTTTCGGGCGCCACCGAGGCCTCGCAGCGGCTGTTCCAGCCGATCGTCGATGATTTCGAGGCGCGGAGCGAAGAGCTGGAGCAAGCCCAGAAGACCTCGTCCAAGGCGCGCAAGGCGACAAAGACGCTGATCGCCGAGGCGCAGACCTTCGCCAGGGATGTGACCGACATTGCCCAGGCCTCCGTGGAAAAGGTGCAGGACACCACCGGCACTGACACTGTGGCAAGCAGTGCCGCGACCGGGCTGATGCCGGAGGATTTCAGGCAGCCCAAGGCCATGGACCGGCCGGCGGCGCCGGCCGACCTGAAGGCGATCTCAGGCATTGGCCCGAAGCTGGAGAAGGTCCTCAATGGCCTCGGCATCTGGACATATGGCCAGATCGCGGCCTGGACGGCGGAAGAGATCGCCTGGGTCGAGGACTATCTGTCGCTCGCCGGCCGCATCGGCCGCGACGACTGGACTGGCCAGGCAACGGCGCTGGCGGCCAAAGGTTGAAATTCAATGCCGGGCGCGGTTTTGGCCGCGCCCGGAAAGAGGATTGCGGGACGTCCGCAGAGGTTTGAGGCGAGATGGCAAAGCTCAAGGTCGACGGGAAAGAGATCACTGTACCCGACCACTACACGCTGCTGCAGGCAGCCGAGGATGCCGGCGCGGAAGTGCCGCGCTTCTGCTTCCATGAGCGGCTGTCGATCGCCGGCAACTGCCGCATGTGCCTGATCGAGGTGAAGGGCGGCCCGCCCAAGCCGCAGGCCTCCTGCGCCATGGGCGTGCGCGACCTGCGTCCGGGCCCGAACGGCGAGCCACCGGAAATCTTCACCAACACGCCGATGGTCAAGAAGGCCCGCGAAGGCGTGATGGAATTCCTGCTGATCAACCATCCGCTGGATTGCCCGATCTGCGACCAGGGCGGCGAATGCGACCTGCAGGACCAGGCGATGGCCTTCGGCGTCGATTCCTCGCGCTATCACGAGAACAAGCGCGCGGTGGAAGACAAGTATATCGGGCCGCTCGTGAAGACGGTGATGAACCGCTGCATCCACTGCACGCGCTGCGTCCGCTTCACCACCGAGGTCGCCGGCATTTCCGAACTCGGCCTGATCGGCCGCGGCGAGGATGCCGAGATCACCACCTATCTCGAACAGGCAATGACCTCGGAATTGCAGGGCAATGTCATCGATCTCTGCCCGGTCGGCGCGCTGACTTCCAAGCCCTTCGCGTTCCAGGCGCGGCCGTGGGAACTGACCAAGACGGAATCGATCGACGTCATGGACGCGGTCGGCTCGGCGATCCGCGTCGATTCCAGGGGGCGCGAGGTGATGCGCATCCTGCCGCGCGTCAACGAGGCGGTGAACGAGGAGTGGATCTCGGACAAGACCCGCTTCATCTGGGACGGGCTGCGCACGCAGCGCCTCGACCGCCCCTATGTGCGTAAGGATGGCAAGCTCGTCGCGGCAAGCTGGGCCGAAGCCTTCGCAGCGATCAAGGACGAAGTGGGCAAGACCACGCCCGAGCGGATCGGCGCCGTCGCCGGCGATCTCTCCGCCGTCGAGGAGATCTATGCGCTGAAGCTTCTGATGGCGGCGCTCGGCTCGAAGAATACCGACTGCCGCCAGGATGGCGCCGCGCTCGATCCGTCGCTCGGCCGCGCCAGCTACATCTTCAACCCGACCATCGAGGGCATCGAGCAGGCCGACGCGGTGCTGATCATCGGCGCCAACCCGCGCTTCGAGGCCTCGGTGCTCAATGCCCGCATCCGCAAGCGCTGGCGCATCGGCAACCTGCCGATCGGCGTTATCGGCGAGATCGGTGACACGCGCTACGACTATGAGCAGATCGGCGCCGGTCCGGAATCGCTGAAGGACCTGGCCGACGGCAACGGCAAGTTCTTCCAGGTGCTGAAAAAGGCGACGCACCCGCTGATCATCGTCGGCCAGGGCGCGCTGGCGCGCGCCGACGGTGCCGCCGTGCTCGGCCAGGCGGCCAAGCTCGCCGCGGCGGTCAATGCCGCCCGTGCCGACTGGAACGGTTTTGCCGTGCTCCATAATGCTGCCGGTCGCGTCGGCGGTCTCGACCTCGGCTTTGTGCCGGGCGAGGGCGGCAAGGGCGTCGCGGGCATGCTCGGCGAGACAGATCTTCTGTTCCTGCTCGGCGCCGACGAGATCGACATGGCCAAGACCGGCGGCGCATTCGTCGTCTATATCGGCACGCATGGCGACGCCGGCGCGCACCGTGCCAACGTCATCCTGCCGGCCGCCGCCTACACCGAAAAGTCCGGCACCTACGTCAACACGGAAGGCCGCGTGCAGCATACCAATCGCGCCGGTTTCGCGCCCGGCGATGCACGCGAGGACTGGGCGATCC
>NZ_RZOI01000843.1:0-2409 GCF_004022645.1 Mesorhizobium sp. M4A.F.Ca.ET.020.02.1.1
CTTCTTCTCGATCGGCTCCAACGACCTGACGCAATATGTGATGGCGGCGGCCCGAGACAATGCCGCCGTCGCCTACCTCAACTCGGTTCGGCATCCGGCGGTTCTTAGGTTGTTAGAAGCGGTGGTGCGCTTCGGACGGGAGAAGGGGATTCCGGTGAGCCTGTGCGGCGATGCGGGCGGCGATCCGGCCGCCATTCCGGCACTGATCGAGGCAGGCCTGCGCGACCTTTCGGTCGCCCCAGCACAACTCGCCATGGCCAAGGCGGCCATCGCTGAAGTCCCGGTCTAGGCGGCGTGGCGAAGATGGAGAAGCTACCCGAAGCGAACTCCGAAGAGGCGATCCGCGCCTACAAGACGATCCTGTCGCTGGTTATCGACCAGCGGCCGTCCGGTATGCGACAGCGGCTCGCCGATGCGCTCGGCAAGCATCGCAGCTTCGTCACACAGATCTCCAGCCCGGCCTATTCGATCCCGATCCCCTCAAAACATTTGCCGGCTATCTTTTCCGTGTGTCATTTCAGCCCGGCCGAGCGCGACCAGTTCCTCGCCGCCTATCATCAGGCGCATCCCGGCAAGATGTCGGCGGCTTCCGGGCCGCGCAAGACACGCCATGTCTCGCTCATCGTGCCGGATTTCGGCGACGACAAGCAGAATGCGGCACTCGACCGGGCGATCAACGAATTCATCCAGAAGATCACCAGCATCGCCGGCAAGGGCAGCGGCTAAACTGAGCAATTCCAGGAAAAGTGTGCCGCGGTTTTCCGTTCGGAATTGCGTACAAATTCGAGACTGTTCCGGGAGGACAGCCATGAAGAAATTCATCAACGCAGTAGACACGGTGCTGACCGAGAGCCTTGACGGCTTCGTCGCCGCCCATTCGGATATCCTTATGCTGGGCGATGACCACAAATTCGTCCGCCGCAAGGTGCTGAAGCCCGGCAAGGTGGCGCTGATCTCGGGCGGCGGCTCCGGCCACGAGCCGCTGCATGGCGGGCTGGTCGGGCACGGCATGCTGGACGCCGCCTGCCCCGGCCAGGTGTTCACCTCGCCGACACCCGACCAGATGATTGCCGCCGTGCAGGCCGTCGACACCGGCGCCGGCTGCCTGTTCATCGTCAAGAACTACGAAGGCGACGTGATGAATTTCGACATGGCTGCAGAAATGTCGGAGGGCGTCATGCAGGTGGTGACCAATGACGACGTCGCGGTCGAGAACTCGTCCTACACCACCGGCCGGCGCGGCGTCGCCGGCACGCTGGTGGTGGAGAAGATGGTCGGCGCGGCGGCCGAGCAAGGCATGGCGCTGAACGAGCTCAAGGCGCTCGGCGAACGCGTCAACGGCGCGACGCGCTCGATGGGCGTGGCGCTGACCAGTTGCACGGTGCCGGCGGCGGGCAGGCCCACCTTCGAAATGGGTGACGGCGAGATGGAGTTCGGTGTCGGCATCCATGGCGAGCCCGGAAGGCGGCGCGACACGCTGAAGAGTGCCGATGCCATCGCCGAGGAGGTTTGCACAGCCATCGCCGGCGACCTCGGCGAGCGGGCAAAAGGGCCGGCGCTGCTTTTCGTCAACGGCTTCGGCGGCACGCCGTCGATGGAGCTCTATCTGATGTACAACAGCGCCCGCAAAATCTTCGGGAAGAGCGGCGTGACGGTGACCCGCTCGCTGGTCGGCTCCTACGTGACATCGCTCGACATGGCCGGCTGCTCGATCACGCTGACCTTGCTCAACGACGAGATGACGGCATTGTGGGACGCGCCGGTGCACACGGCGGCGCTACGCTGGGGACTTTAACGCTGGGTTTCTGCCCTCGCCAGATCAAATCCCAGTCGAAGCTGTTGCTGCGCTGGCTTCCCAGGCGCTTTTCTGCAACCTTGTCGCAACATTGTTTTCCAATGCGCAAACACCGACCGGGTTGATGCTGCCACCACTTGCGCCCGCCGACGAGAGACTGCTGCTCACCTATGCTGACCCCGAGGCAGAGCTGGCCGTAGCTTCCACGGCAAGAAGCCTGTTGGCGCTGCTCGACAATGCCGAGTTCCACGGCGTGCTGCCGATCATGCTGCGCAAACTGCGGGAAACAGGCGATGCGCATCTGCCCCAGGATGCTGACCTGCAAGCGAGATTGGCCGAACTGCGCGAGGCATCGACGCTGGTCACCGGCCAGTCCATGCTGCTGCAATATCATGGCGAGCGCATCATGAAGGCGCTTGCGGCGAAGGCCATTCCGGCTCGGATCGTCAAGGGGCCGGTGTTCGCGCGCAAGCTCTACAAACATGTCTCGGACCGGCCCTTCACCGACATCGACATCCTGGTCGAGCCAGCCAGCATCAACGAGGCCAACCGGGTGATCGCCGCCTCCGGCTTCGAGCTCTGCAGCGGCGAAGCCCATTCGCACGACCTGCAGG
>NZ_RZOI01000844.1:0-2402 GCF_004022645.1 Mesorhizobium sp. M4A.F.Ca.ET.020.02.1.1
TCTCGACCAGGTCGCGGAGGCGCTGCAGTGCCGCGCCGGCGTCGACCAGGTGGCGCCGTTCGGCGCGACGCTGCATGTCGTCGGCTCCGACAAACAGGCGCTCAAGGCGGCGCTCGCCGATGTCGAAAAGCAGCACAAGGGCGTGACGGTGACGCCGGGCGAAACCAGCCTCGAGGACGTCTTCATCCAGTTCATGGCCGGCTCGAAGGACAATATGGGATGAAAAACAGGATGAGCGCCCTGTTCTCCTTCGCCAGGCTCGGCGCGCTGCTGATCAAGGAGTTCATCCAGATGCGGCGCGACCGCATCACCTTCGCCATGATGCTGGGCGTACCGCTGATGCAGCTGGTGCTGTTCGGCTATGCCATCAACAACGATCCGAAGAGCCTGCCGGCGGCGCTGGTGGCGACGAGCAGCGATCCCTATACGCGGGCCATGGTCTCGGCGCTGCAGACCACCGGCTATTACCGCTTCGACCATGTCGCGCAAAGTGCCGCCGAGGCCGAGTTCCTGATGTCGCGCGGCGACGTCGCCTTTGTCGTCACCATTCCCGCCGATTTCGCCCGCCGCGTCGAGCGCGGTGACAGTCCGCAGATCCTGATCGAGGCCGACGCCACCGACCCGGCCGTGGCGAGCGGCGCCATCTCGACGCTGGGCACGGTCGCCAACCAGGCGCTGCTTCGGGCGCGCGGCATGCAGGAGGCGGCGGCGGAAACCGCCAAGGGCCAGCTCGAAGTGGTGGTGCACCGGCGCTACAATCCCGAAGGCATCTCGCAATACAACATCGTGCCCGGCCTGCTCGGCGTCATCCTGCAGATGACGATGGTGATGATGACCTCGATCGCGCTGACGCGCGAGACCGAGCGCGGCACGATGGAGAACCTGCTCGCCATGCCCTCCAGCCCGCTCGAGATCATGATGGGCAAGGTGCTGCCCTATCTGGTGGTCGGCGCCGTGCAGGTGGTGGTGGTGCTGGCGGCGGCGAAGCTTCTGTTTTCCATCCCGTTCACCGGCTCGATCTCGCTGCTGTTGACCGCCGTGCTGATCTTCGTGCTGGCGCTGGTGCTGCTCGGCTACACCATCTCGACGATCGCACGCACGCAGATGCAGGCGCTGCAGCTGACCTTCTTCTTCTTCCTGCCCTCGATCATGCTGTCGGGCTTCATGTTCCCCTATCGCGGCATGCCGGGCTGGGCGCAGCTGTTCGGCGAGATCCTGCCGCTGACGCATTTCCTGCGCATCATCCGCGCGGTGATGCTAAAGGGCGCCGAGCTGCCGGCGGTGGCGACCGAGATCGGCTGGCTGGTGCTGTTCGTGGCGGTGTTTGCCGGCGTGGCGCTGGTGCGGTTCAGGCGGACGCTGGACTAGGTCCAGCAAGGCATGGGCTCCGCACGCTTGTCGCGGCTGTGCCGGACGCTCGAATGCGATAGAGTGGTGGTTCCTGTATCATCAGAGCTGGTCCGATGAGGGTCGTCGATACGGCAGAGGTCATCTTTCTCGTCGACAACGCGACGGACAGCCTGTCGTCGAGCCCCGGCTTCGTCGAGACCGAGTTCGCCCGCCTTCGCCGTCGCGGGATGCCATGGCTGTCGGGCAAATGCCTGTGCTGCGCCGCGCATGGGCTTTCCTGCCTGATCACCGTCCGGACGGCATCGGCCAGCCGCACGCTGCTGTTCGACACCGGGCCCGAGGAATGGGTGTTCGAGCGCAACGCGGTCAGGCTCGGCGTCGATCTCGGGGAGGTTGGGGCGGTAATGCTGTCGCATGGGCACTGGGACCACGCCGGCGCAATGCCGCGCGCCCTGCAGATGATCACGATGGCCAATGGCGGGCGGCCCGTCCCGACCTACATGCATCCCGACATGTTCGCCTTGCGGGCGACCAAATCCGCCGATGGGCAGTTTCGGCCGATGGAACTGGTGCCGAGCGTGGAGGTCCTGTCCGGGAGCGGCGCCGATGTCATCGTTACCCGCGACGAGCAGTTGCTTCTTGACGAGACGTTCTATGTCAGCGGCGAAATCCCGCGCGTGACCCGGTTCGAACGCGGCTTTCCCGGCCAGTATCGCCAGACCGCCGCAGGCGGCTGGGAACTGGACGAAGTGATGCCGGACGAGCGCTACGTGGCAATCAACGTGGCCGGCAAGGGGCAAATCGTCTTCACCGCCTGCTCGCACGCCGGCCTGATCAACGTCCTGACCCACGCCAAGGCACGGTTTCCGGAAATTCCGCTCTACGGCGCGTTCGGCGGCTTCCACCTCTCGGGGGTGACCGAGCCGATCATCCCCGAGACGGTCGAAGCACTGGCCGAGTTTGACCTGCAGCTGATATCGCCCGGGCATTGCACGGGCTGGCGCGCCGTGAGCGCGCTTGCGGCCGCCTATGGCGAGACGGTCGCTCCATCC
>NZ_RZOI01000845.1:0-2384 GCF_004022645.1 Mesorhizobium sp. M4A.F.Ca.ET.020.02.1.1
GTCCACGCTTCTGCATCGGCGGCAGCGTCTCCTCGGAGCGGAAGTCGTTGAAGCCGAAATCGGCATAGACCGCGCCGCGGTTCCAGAACCAGTTGGTGCCCGGATGGATGGCGCGCGCCCGGTAGCCCTCGCTCTTCAGGAAGGTCGCCAGCGACGGCGTCGGCGTGCGCACATACTGCTGGTAGGGAATCGAGCCCGCCGGCAGGAAGGCGTTGGAGAAGCCGGTCAGCGCCTCGAACTCGATATTGGCGGTCATGCCGCCGAATTCCGGCGAGAACATGTAGCCGGAGCGCAGCGCCCGCACATTGGGGATCGGGTCCGGCGTGATGGTGACGCCCGGCAGCTTGGTCGGATCCCAGAAGGATTCGCTCATGACGACGATGATGTCGGGCTTCTCGTCGGGCACCGAGGCCGTCACCTGGGGCCGCTCGATCGCCGCGATCGCCTTGTCCGAATAGCCCGAAGGCGCCGAAACATGCGCCATCGGCACGTTGAGCGCGAAGGCCAGCGCAAAACCGTTGGAGGCGTAGTTTTCCTTCTGGTCCCACATGATCGGGATGATCTGCAGCCGGTCGCGGGTCCACGAGAAGGTGGCGTAATCCATGATCGAGACGAAGAAGGCGAGCAGCGGCACCGTCAGCGTCAGCCGCGCCAGCCGTCCCTTGCGGCTGAGGATCGGCACCTTGCGGCGCCACAGGCGCCAGCCATAAGCGAGCAGCGCCAAGCCGGCGATGATCCCCACCGCCAGCATGGCGGCGGTCCACGGCCGTTCGCGCACCAGAAGCGGCATCAGCGCCATGATCTGGCGGGAATAGAGGAAATCGGTCGGGTAGAGCGGATCGCCGAGATAGTGCGATTTTTGGTGACCGACAAAGGCCAGCGCCAGCGTCAGCGGCGCCACGATCATCAGGCCTTGGTGGCTGCGGCCGATGACGGCGTCGAGCCCGATCAGCACCAGCGCGAAGACGATGATGGTGGTCCAGCCCGGCTTGAAGGGCTGCAGGAAGAAGGCGACCGTGCCGGAAAAATCGCCGCGCACGATCCACTCGATCGCGAACACCAGTATGGCGGAAGCGAGAAGGGTGACGAGACCGTAGCGGACGATCGGCCATCTCCGCCCCGGCAGGTAGCCGGTGGACGGATCGTCTTCCAAGAACTGCGGCGCGGGTCTGGCCGCGCCCTTGCTGATCCTTGCCACTTCACTTCCCCCGGCCCGCGAAACGCGTTTTTCCACCCGCGTCACCGTTCTGTCATGGAACTGTCATCTAAAAGCTAGCGGCCTGTGGCGAAAATAAGAAGAGCCAGCAAACGATTCGTGAGCGGTTTTCATCAGGTGTGATCGAAAAAAAGTCTTTTGGAACAGGCACTCGCGCGGCGATTTGGCGTCGCATTGGGCAACCGCGGGCTTGACTTGGCCGTCCGCCTTGCGCCACAGGCAGGAAAAATCAGCCATTGGAGAGCCTCGACATGGCCGTCGCATTCACCTTTCCGGGACAGGGCAGCCAGGCTGTCGGCATGGGCAAGGACCTGGCGGACGCCTTCCCCGAGGCACGCAAAGTGTTCGAGGAAGTCGACGACGCGCTTGGCGAGAAACTGTCGAAGCTGATCTGGGAAGGGCCGGAAGAGACGCTGACGCTGACCGCCAACGCCCAGCCGGCGCTGATGGCAGTGTCGCTGGCCGCGATCCGCGCGCTGGAGGCGCGTGGCTTTTCGCTGAAGGACAAGGTGGCCTGCGTCGCCGGGCACTCGCTGGGCGAATATTCGGCGCTTGCCGCCGCCGGCTTCGTTTCCGTGGCGGATGCCGCGCGGCTGCTGCGCGTGCGCGGCAATGCCATGCAGGCGGCGGTGCCGGCGGGCGAGGGCGCCATGGCGGCAATCATCGGTCTGGAGCAGGCCGAGGTCGAGGCAGCCTGCGCCGAGGCGGCACAAGGCTCCGTCTGCCAGGTCGCCAATGACAATGGCGGCGGCCAGCTGGTGATCTCCGGCGCCAAGCCCGCGGTCGAGCTCGCGGCGAAGCTGTGCACGGAAAAGGGTGCCAAGCGGGCGCTGATGCTGCAGGTCTCCGCCCCCTTCCACTCGGCGCTGATGGCGCCGGCCGCCGAAATCATGCGCGAGGCGCTGGCCGGCGTGGCGAAGAGCGCGCCGGTGGTTCCCGTCGTCTCCAACGTCACGGTCACCCCGACCAGCGATCCCGACGAGATCGCCCGGCGCTTGGTCGCGCAGGTGACGGGCCGCGTGCGCTGGCGCGAGACGGTGGAGTGGTTCGCCGCCAACGGTGTCGTCACGCTCTACGAAATCGGCGCCGGCAAGGTGCTGTCTGGCCTGGCGCGGCGCATCAACCGCGACGTCGCCACCGGCGCCGATTTCGTAGAGCGTGACGACAC
>NZ_RZOI01000846.1:0-2372 GCF_004022645.1 Mesorhizobium sp. M4A.F.Ca.ET.020.02.1.1
TCGCCAGACCGCTGCTCAATTGCTAACTCGATTGCGGCGGCGCGCCAGCGCCCCGCCGGCCGCTTCGTCTGCAGGCCGATCGGCTCGTCAAAAACGCGTTCTATGGTGACTTCTTCGGGCGATTCCCGTCTGGATCGGCGCCTAGCGAAGTCGAGTTGTGTAGATATGCTATAGATCAGCCATTTTTCGGCCGATTGGGAAAACTCTGTAAGCCTTAGAAAGGTTGGCTCCCCGTGCGGCCGCCCCCTCCAGTGATCGAGCATCGAACCACCGAAACGAGAGCTGTTCCCTCGTCGGAGGCGTAGTCTCTCAAACTGGGCCAAAAATGCGAAGGGCCGAACTCGACAGTTGTGGCCGCGCGATACCCCCGTACACCAGCGACATTGAGCATGGACGACTGAGGGAAGTTGCATGACACCCCGCGAATACCTTGAGCAGGTCGTGCGACCGAACAGGGAGCACTTCTCGAAGGACTACGCCAGTATGCGCCACGCTCACAACGCGGTGCATTCGGTGGACGCTCTAGCCGCGCACATCTTTGCCGCCGGTGGCGGAAAAGCTGCGGGCCTTGGGGATACAGACACCCACTATCGCGAGGTCTTGGCTCGAACGAAAGAGCCCTTTCGATTGCTGCGCGACGTGGCGAAAGTCGCGAAACACGTGCAGCTCGATCGTGGCAAGCCCGATGTGACTACTGCGGCTCAAATGAGCACCCGATCTTTGGGATCGGGTGAAGCTCGCTGGGAGGAGGACCGTTGGGGTAGCCCGCCACAGGCTATTGTTAACACCGATGCCGGCGAACACCGCGTGTTGGAGACGGTGGTCGAGCAGCCCCTTGCTGTCAGTTTCGTAAAACTCTGAAACCCTTGTAAATGTTGGCTCACAGGGCCGGACAAGTTCGATAAATCGAACCGAGGAATATCTATTTTTCAATCGGTTGAAGCGACCGCTTCCCCAGAGCGTGGGCCGCCTTGGTGTATCTCAAGGGGTAGAAGCAGTGTATCTCATGGTCAAGCCCTGTAGTTCTCCAGGCAGTTTTGCGAACAGGTCTTGAGCTGACTCCTTCACGGTCGCGGCAGATCACAGGCTGGAGTGCAAGGCTTGCTGCGGTCTGTTATAGGCAGAATCGATCACCGGGGATGGGGCTTGGAAGCAGATATGGATGTCAAAAAGGCAATGCAGCTGCTTGGTGTCACAGAGACCACGCCCGTGGCCGAAGTGACGAAGGTGTTCCGTAGGTTGAGCAAGAAGCATCATCCAGATGTAAGTGGCGACGGTGACTTGCAAGCGCAGTTAAACCAAGCCCACAGGCTCCTATTGGATCATCATGATAAGAAGGCAGTCATACCGACCGGTTTTCAGGAATTGGCTGAGCTTGTCACCCGCAACAACCAAGTGATGGAGCAAAGCGCGATCGTTCAACGCCGAGCAGTTGAAGTCCAAGAAGCCAAGCGCAATGCGGACGATCTGACACAAAAGATTGCTAAACGGGTTACCCGACTGCTCCAGTTGTTAAAGTATATGGCCTTTCTTGGAACGGCGGTGACTGCGGCCGTTGGTTGGTTGAGCGGCGAGGCTATGAAATTAGATGCGCAGACATTAACGCCAGAGCAATTGTATAAATACAAGATAGTAGCGATTTGTTTAGGTGCCGTAAGCGCCGTCCTGCAATTCCTTGTGGCGGATCACAATCATCGTGTTGGTGCCTACAATGAAAGTCTCGGGGATGAAGAATTTTGCATCGAGGAGCTCAACCGATTTGGCTTGTCCAAGCGAGAGTTTGTGATTCAAGACCTATCGTCGCGGCTCGCAAATCGAGCCCTTTTTTTCCGAGAGGGGCCACTTCGAATGAATGATTCCGAGGCGTTGCGGCTGACCCTGTTCAAGGCTTTGGAGTTGGGCATTTTGGAGCGACCAGCAGGTTCGAAACGCCGTTACAGGGTATCTGACGAGTATGCAGATCAGTTCCATTTCGAACGACCGGAAGTGGAACACTGAACGGTTGGCCCAAGACCAGTGAGAGTCACTCCAGATACTGCAGCGCAACCGCCAGAACTTCATGCATTCCCATGGGTTTCGTACTCCACTGTGAGCTTTTGATATCGTATTCGAAAGGATGTCCATAGTCGAAGGCTCCGAATACCAGAGCCCCGTCCTCGTCAGCGGTGATCAGGTTGTAAGGCGCCGTCCCGTTACCGTTGGTGCCGATGCGCATATAGGCGGCACCGTGAACTGAGGCGCATTCAAGTAGCCGCTTGACCAATGGCGGATAGTACGTCTGTGGGTTCTTGGGGCCAACCGTCATCAAGGTCGCGTCGGGTGCAAGAGCCATTTTTTCTCCTAGTTCTATCTATTCAACATACAGGAGGGAC
>NZ_RZOI01000847.1:0-2371 GCF_004022645.1 Mesorhizobium sp. M4A.F.Ca.ET.020.02.1.1
GCTTTTCCGGAGTCATAAGTCTGTCGCCACTGACGGTATCCACTCTCAAAACCATCTGGAACAGACCCCGTGCCCTCAAGCTCAACGACACTCGCCCGCAGCGCATCGGCAGCAACGGGCAAATGAGCCACAGTCTGCATCTCCTTTTCATTGGTCGGTATCGGCACGTCGGTGACGGAGATCGAAACGATCGGCTGGCCTTTTCCCGCAAAAGTGTCAGCCGCACCTACAATTACTCGCGAGGAAGCGGGCGCTGCTCCGTGATAAGTCCAAATCTGGCCCGGTGTAAATGGTGCGGTCTGAGCCATGGCTGCCTGACAGATCGACAAACAGAGTACCGGGATGCTCCACAGAAATGTCCGGCACGCCGCTTCCATGAGGTCAGCGCTACCCCAGCACCACGTTGGCGGCGGATTCGGGCAAATCTTCGCCGAAGGCGCGCTGGTAGAATTCGGCGACCACCGATCGCTCCAGCTCGTCGCACTTGTTGAGAAAGGTGAGCCGGAACGCCATGCCGATATCGCCGAAGATCTCGGCGTTTTCTGCCCAGGTGATGACGGTACGCGGGCTCATCACGGTCGAAAGGTCGCCGTTGATGAAGGCCGAGCGCGTCATGTCGGCGACCCGCACCATCTTGTTGACGATATCCTTGCCCTTGCTGTCGCGATAGTGCTTGGCCTTGGCCAGCACGATGTTCACCTCATTGTCGTGCGGCAAATAGTTCAGCGTGGTGACGATCGACCAGCGGTCCATCTGCGCCTGGTTGATCTGCTGCGTGCCGTGATAGAGGCCGGTGGTGTCGCCCAGGCCGACCGTGTTGGCGGTGGCGAACAGCCGGAAGGCCGGATGCGGGCGGATGACCCGGCTCTGGTCGAGCAGCGTCAGGCGGCCCGAAGATTCCAGCACGCGCTGGATGACGAACATCACGTCCGGACGGCCGGCGTCGTACTCGTCGAAGCAGAGCGCGACATTGTGCTGATAGGCCCAGGGCAGGATGCCGTCGCGGAATTCGGTGACCTGCAGCCCGTCCTTGACGACGATGGCGTCCTTGCCGACGAGGTCGATACGGCTGACATGACTGTCGAGGTTGACGCGCACGCAGGGCCAGTTGAGGCGCGCGGCGACCTGCTCGATATGGGTCGACTTGCCGGTGCCGTGATAGCCAGACACCATGACCCGGCGGTTGTAGGCAAATCCGGCGAGGATCGCCATCGTCGTGTTCTTGTCGAACAAATAGTCGGGATCGACGTCCGGAACGTGCTCCGAAGAAACCGAATAGGCCGGCACCACCATCTTGGAATCGAAGCCGAATTTGTCCTTCACCGACACTGTCGTGTCGGGCAGGTTGGCGATGTCGCGGTCGACCTTGTTCATCTCTATCCACGTCTCCACGGGCGAAATGGCTGATTTCGCCGGCAATCGATTTTGTCCGGGGGCGGTCTTAGAGCCTTTTCCAACCTTGTGAAAGTTGGAAAACGACACGAACCGTAGGGCCGCTCAGCACAATCCTGCCTGCTTGAGCACGCGATAGGCCTGGAGCACATCGCGGAACCGGTCTTCCGAACCCCTGTCGCCGCCATTCGCATCCGGATGGTGACGCTTAACCAGTTCCTTATAGCGCGCCTTGATATCCTTGCCAGTCGCCTTTGTATCAAGGCCAAGAGTTTCCAGTGCCTTGGCCTCAAGGGGCTTGGCCTTGCGCTCGCGCGCCTCGCGCGGATCCTTGGGCCCGTTGAATAGGTTGAAGGGGTCGCGCATGCGGTTGTAGTAGCCGGCGCGGCCGGAGCGCTGCTGGGCGAAATCGGGCGCCGAGCGCATCCCGCCGCCATTGGCTCCCATGCGCCAGGTCGGCCGGTGTCCGGTCAGTGCCTCTTTCTGGAAGCGGGCGACCTCGGTGTCCGGCACGCCCGAGAAGTAGTTGAAGCCCTTGTTGTACTCGCGCACATGCTCGAAGCAGAAGCGGAAATACTCGCCCTCCTTCAGCCGCCCGACCGGCGCGCGATGGGTGCCGGCCTCCTTGCAGCCGTCCCACTGGCAGATCGGTGCGCGCGACTTCAGCTCCGCGTCCTTTTCCGGCCGGATGCGGATTTTCTCGAAATATTTGGGATACGGCTTCATCTCACCCATTTATGGGCTGTTCGCACGTGCGAAACAAGAATTGACATTTCCGCGATGATCGCCCTAACCGCTGAATCGCGGCTTAAAAGCGGTCTGAAATTGAGATTTTGCAGCTGTGCCGTAGATAGGTTGCGGCTATGCCGTCAACAATTTGCGGCTATGCCGTCATGTGGTGAAGGGAAGCTCCAATGTCCATACAGTCGACGATGGAAGACAAGCTGAAGGCGGCATTCTCGCCGGAGCGGCTGGTCAT
>NZ_RZOI01000848.1:0-2366 GCF_004022645.1 Mesorhizobium sp. M4A.F.Ca.ET.020.02.1.1
CCGCCGCGCCCTGCGGCTGTTCCCGCCATTCCCGATGCGGCCTTCGCGGCGATCGGCGCGCGGCTCTCCGGCATTCTCGACGAAACGCAGAAGACGACGCTGGCCGGCTTCCGGCTGCTCGATCCCCGGGGCGTGGTCATCGCCGGGCGCGAGGAGGTCGGGCAGTCGCTGGCCGGCGTCGAGGAGGTGCGCGCCGCACTTGCCGGCCGCTATGGCGGCGCGCTCCGGCTCAGGATCCCCGACCAGCCGGCGCCGCCGCTCTATTCGGTTAGCCGAGGCACCAGGGTGCGCGTCTTCGTCGCCCTGCCGGTCGAGGTCGAAGGCCGGGTCGCCGGCGTGGTCTATCTGTCGCGGACGCCGAACAACATCGTCAAGCACCTCTACGGCGAGCGCGGCAAGGTGACCCTGGCGGCGATCGCGATTGTCGGCGGCACGCTGCTGATCGGGCTGGTCTTCCTGCGCACGGTGAGCCGGCCGATCTACGGGCTGATCGAGCGCACCAAGCGCATCGCCGCCGGCGATCGTGAAGCGATAAAGCCGCTCGACCATCACGGCACGCGCGAGATGGCCGAGCTTTCCGCCGCCTTCCTCGACATGGCCGAAAAGCTGCAGGCGCGCTCCGACAGCATCCAGACCTTCGCCACCCATGTCTCGCACGAGCTCAAATCACCGCTGACGGCGATTCAGGGGGCGGCGGAATTGCTGCGCGATTCCGGCGATGCCATGGACGAGGCCGAGCGGAAGCGGTTTTCCGACAATATCGTCACCGATGCCGGGCGACTCAATCTGCTGGTCCGCCGCCTGCTCGAGTTGGCGCGCGCCGAAAACCTAGCGCCCAGCGGCGAAAGCACGTCGCTCGAGGCGGCATTGGCGCTGCTGCCGGCGGACAACCGGCTCACGGTCCGCGTCGAGGCCGGCGGCGGGGTCGGCCTGAGTATCTCGGCCGAGAACGCGGCGATCGTGCTAGCCAATCTCATCGACAATTCGGCGCGGCATGGCGCGAGCCTGGTTTCAATCTCTGCCACGAACGCGACCGAGCGGGCGACCGTCTTGGTCAGCGATGACGGCGCCGGCATTTCGCCGAGCAACCGCGGCAAGGTGTTTGAGCCGTTCTTCACCACGCGGCGCGAGACCGGCGGCACCGGCATGGGCCTCGGCATCGTGCTGGCCCTCCTGAAAGCGCATGATGGCACGATCAGGCTGGTTGACAGCGAGCGCGGCACGCGCTTCGAGATCAGCCTGCCGGCGGCGTGAAGGATGCCGCAGGCTGGATCGGAGGAAGAAGTGCGCTACGACATCGTCATCATCGGCGGGGCCATCGTCGGATCCTCGGTCGCCTACTATCTGCGCGAGGAGGGATTTTCCGGCTCGATCGCGCTGGTCGAGCGCGATCCGCAATTTTCCCATGCGGCGACGACGCTGTCGCTGGCCTCGATCCGTCAACAATTCTCGATCCCGGAAAACATCCGCCTGTCGCAGTTCACGCTAAAACTGTTCCGGCGGCTGCAGGAAACTTTTGGCGCCGAGGCCGATATCGGCTTTCGCGAGGGCGGCTATCTGATCCTTGCCGGCGACAACGGGCTGCCGATCCTCAAAGCCAATCACGAAGCGCAGATCGCCGAGGGCGCCGACATCGTGCTGGAGGACCCCGAGCAACTGACGCACCGCTTCCCCTGGCTGTCGGCCGAGGGAATTTCCGCCGGCGCCTATGGCCGCACCGGCGAGGGCTGGTTCGACGCGCATGCGCTGCTGATGCTGTTCCGCAAGGCGCTGCGCGACAAGAAGATCGATTTCATCACCGCCGACGTCACCGGCATCGCGCGCGAGGGCAACCGCGTGACCGGCGTCAGTCTCGACAATGGCGAAAAACTCGAAGCCGGTATCGTCGTCAACGCCGCCGGCCCGAATGCTGGCAAGGTGGCGGCCTTTGCCGGACTCGCGCTGCCGGTCGAGCCGCGCAAGCGCAACGTCTTCGTCTTCGAGGCGCGCGAGAAATATGCCGACATGCCGCTGCTGGTCGATCCCAGCGGCATCTATGTGCGGCCGGAAGGCTCGGTCTACCTCACCGGCGGGGCCGAACCAGAGGAAGGCGACCATGCTCCCGATCCCGCGGATTTCGACGTCAACTGGCCTCTGTTCGAGGAGGTGATCTGGCCGGCGCTCGCCACCCGCATCCCGGCCTTCGAGGCGATCAAGCCGACGCGCGCCTGGGTCGGCCACTACGACTACAACACGCTCGACCAGAACGCGGTGATCGGGCCGCATCCGGAGGTCGAGAACTTCCTGTTCGCCAACGGCTTTTCCGGCCACGGCCTCCAGCAGGCGCCGGCGGTCGGCAAGGCGCTCTCCGAGCTGATCGTGCATGG
>NZ_RZOI01000849.1:0-2353 GCF_004022645.1 Mesorhizobium sp. M4A.F.Ca.ET.020.02.1.1
GCTCGGGATTGCCCTGATAGAACATCGGCATGTCCATCCATGACGGTGTGAAGCGGGCGCCGACCGAATAGCCGCAGGCGTTCAGCCGGTGCTTGGTCAGGTTGTGGGCTTCGAGCGTTCGGGCATGTGTGTCGAAGACGTCGCCGAAGGTGTTGCCGGGCGTCATCGCCTTCTCCACCGCCAGAAGCGCGGCGCGGGCAGCATCGAACAGCTCCTGATGGCGCTTCGAGACCCTTCCGGTCAGCGCCGTGCGCATCATCGGCGCGTGATAGTGGTGGAAGACGCCGGCCCATTCGAGTGTCAGCTGGTCGTTCTTGGTCAGCTTGCGGCGCCCGGCCTTGTAGCGACAGAGCAGCGCGTCGACGCCGGAGCCGATAATGAATTCATTGGCCGGGTAGTCGCCGCCGCCGGCAAAGACCGCGCCCTGCATGGCGGCAAGGATCAGCGCCTCGTCGCCGCCCTGCTTGATCAGCGGCAGGGCAGCATCGAGCGCGTCGTCGGACAGGCTGGCGGCCTTTTCGACCTTGGCGATCTCGGCCGGGCTCTTGAACAGACGCAGCCGTCCAACGATGCCCGATGCATCGGCGATCTGGCCGAAGGTCTGCAGTTGCTCGTCGAGGCGGCGGCCGTTGTACGCCGTCAGGCCATGGGTGTCGTATTCGACGCCGATGCGGGCGCCGAGCAGGTCGAGCTCGTTGAGCAGGTTGCGCAGGTCGATCGCCGGGTTGGCGCCGTCGCGGTCGGTCCACAGGACGATGTTGTCGATGATCGAGGTTTGGCGCGCCTGCCTGAGATCGGCCGAGCGGGTCAGCAGCACCATCGACCCGTCGGCCTTCACCACCAGGCACTGGAAGAAGCAGAAGCCGAACGTGTCGTATCCGGTCAGCCAATACATGCTCTCCTGCGCGAACAGGAGCACGGCATCGAGCTTCTTCTCCGTCATCTCGATGATGAGCCGGTCGCGCCGCGCGTCGAATTCCGATCGTTCGAAGTGCAGCGCCATTATTCTTTCTCCAAAACAATTGCCGAAACCTGGCGTCCGTAATCCGCTTCCTTGCGATGGGTGGTGCGCCGGTAGGAATAGAAAAGGTGTTCTTCAGTGTAAGTGCAGCGGCCGAGACCCTCGGCGGTGACGCCCGTCTTTCTCAGCCGGTCGACCGTATAGAGGTTGAGGTCGAACAGCGCATGGCCGGGTTTGGCCGATGGCGCGAAATAGCTGATGTTGCCGGCATCGGCGTCGACGAAACGCGAGATGAATTCGGGTCCGACCTCGTAGTTCTCCGGCCCGATCGACGGTCCGAGAACGGCAACGATACGCTCGCGGCGGGCGCCGAGGCCTTCCATCGCCGCGACCGTGTTTTCGAGCACGCCGGCGAAGGCGCCTTTCCAGCCGGCATGCGCGGCGCCGACGACGCGCGCCTCGGTGTCGGCGAACAGCACCGGCCCGCAATCGGCCGTCGAGGCGCCGACGGCTATGCCCGGCCGGTCGGTGACGATGGCGTCGGCCGTGGGACGAGGGCCGGCAAAGGGCTCCCTGGCGATGACGACATCGGGCGAGTGGACCTGATGCGCGGTCAGCAGATGGCTGGCCGGCACCCCCATCCATTCGGCGACGCGGCGGCGGTTCTCTTTGACGCGCTCCTGATCGTCATTCGAGCCGGTGCCGATGTTGAGGCCGCGATAGATGCCGTCGGAGACGCCGCCGATACGGGTGAAGTAGCCGTGGCGGATGCCCCTGGCTTTCGCCGCTTCGAGCAAGGGTGAGCGAACAGGATCCGGTTTGGTCTGATTGAGCATGGATGGGTTTGTTGTCCGCGCCGGCGATTTCGTCAAGGTGAAGTTCGGACAAGAGCCCGTTTGCGCGACCGGGTTCGCAACCCGGCCGCCCGCCTTGGCTCAAGAGACTGGACCGGCCTTAGGCAGCATTTTCAGGACCTTGAACAACTCCCCCATAGCATCAGGCCCAGCCAGCCGCTCAACGGCGTCGGAAATGGCTTGCCGCGACTTTCCATCCGCCTTGGCGCCCAGCGATCCCGCCCTTTCGAGCAGGCCCATGCCGAGCAGGAAATCGCCCTGCGTGGTCGTTTCGACATCGAGGCCGTGCGCCCGGGCGGTCGCTGCCAGGGCGGCGAAATCGACATGCGCGGTGAGGTCCGCTTCGCCCGGATTGGCCAGCACGTTGTCGTGATCATGCTTGCGCAAGGCCTGCAGCGTGTCGCCGATGCCAGGCCGGAGATGGCCGTAGTCGATGAAAAGGCCGGCGCCGCCGTGCCCCGCTATCCGCTCAGCGATCGTTCCCATCAGCGCGGCGCGGGCCGGCGCCAGTTCGACGATCGCGCCTTGCGGCGCGTCC
>NZ_RZOI01000084.1:0-13906 GCF_004022645.1 Mesorhizobium sp. M4A.F.Ca.ET.020.02.1.1
GCCAGCTCGTGGTCGCCGAGATTGGGCGCGGTCTTCCAAAGCGGATAGTGCGCGCCCTTGAAGCGGCCGGTGTGTTTCACGCTCGGGCGGATGCGATAGAGCCAGGAACGTTCGTTGGTGCCGCGCGGCGCGGTGAAGGGCGAGCCCGAAAGCTGCTCGGCGTAAAGGCCGTAGGCCGGCCGCTGCGGCGAGTTTCGCCCCTGCGGCAGCGAGCCGGGCAGCGTCTCAGTCTCGAAATCGTTGCCGAAGCCCGGCATGTAGGAAAAGCCCATCCGATCCTCCCTGATCACCGTCGTAGCCTCGCATAGCGCGGCCTGCCGGCGATGTTGACCAAACTGGTTTCATTTGTAACCATCGAAAATGTAACTATCAACGGCTGACGCGACAGTGGTGCGCCTATGGAACCGGAAATCCTCGAGTTGGAAAACTTCCTGCCCTACCGGCTCTATCGGCTGGCCGACGCGGTCAGCCGCGAATTCTCGAAAATCTACCGGGATCGCCATGACCTGACCCGGCCGGAATGGCGCACGCTTTCGGGCCTCGGCCAGCACGGCACGATGACGGCGACGGCGCTCGGCGAGCAGTCGGCCATGCACAAGACCAAGGTGTCGCGCGCGGTGGCGGAGTTGGAGCGGCGGCGCTGGCTGACGCGCACGCCCGACGAGAAAGACCGCCGCGTCGAGCATCTGGCGCTGACCAAGGCGGGACTTGCCGCCTATCGCGATATGGTGCCGCTGGCGAAGGCGTTTGAGAGGGAGTTGCTGGGGAAACTCGGAGCGGAAGAGCGAGGAGCGATTGTGAAGGGCGTAGCGGAGCTCGAAACCTGTTTGGGACCAGACAAAGTTGGTGCTAATCACGTTGGGCTAAAGGGCTGAAATCAGGAGCATATGGATGGCTTGGCTTCCAAAGAGATTTCTCGCCGGAGGGCCGCCCGGATCCGGTAACTCCAACAACCTCTATCGAAAATCGGTCTACACCAAAGAGCTCGGCGAGCCCGATCAACTCTTTCCAAGCAAAGGGCCTGACGATGTTGAGGTTCTTGCGTTTCGTAGAGACTTCTCGCTCATTGATCCCGCCGGCAACGGCTTTGTACTCCTAACCAACGGTATGAGCGACCGGCGCATGGCTACCCCGTCAACGGCAGGCGAGAACATTGAGCGGCGAGCCGAACTGATGTGGTATGTTCGCGAGCCTGACTCAAACATCATCAGCAATCTCAAATGGCTGGCGGAGTATCCCTTTATCGACAATACATGGTTGGGCTTTGGT
The DNA here is from genome assembly GCF_004022645.1 of Mesorhizobium sp. M4A.F.Ca.ET.020.02.1.1. Taxonomy (NCBI): domain Bacteria; kingdom Pseudomonadati; phylum Pseudomonadota; class Alphaproteobacteria; order Hyphomicrobiales; family Phyllobacteriaceae; genus Mesorhizobium; species Mesorhizobium sp. M4A.F.Ca.ET.020.02.1.1. Next base: position 1,270 of record NZ_RZOI01000084.1, read on the forward strand.
CACCGCATTGAAATGCCTTGGTCGCCCGTCTCGGGCACGGATTTCAGAATTTTCATGTTTTTGACCCCTGTCATTGCACCCGATAAACGCATTGCAGAAGCGCTGACCATTGACCACGATGACGTCACCATCCTTTGCGCCCATTTGATCTCCGCTGCCGAGTATGAATTCATCAAGACGGTCGGGTTGGACCCATTCTTGGACATGCTCGACGAGCGTCATTATCCCACCGTTTTAGACCCCAAACGGACGTCCTATGTCTAGCGGCAGGTGCCTGCGGCGCTTTGCTTTCGCTTTCGCCCCGGTAGCGCTCACCAGTCCATCACAACCTTACCCGAATTGCCGCTCCGCATCGCATCGAACCCGACCTGAAAATCGTCGATGCCGATGCGGTGGGTGATCAGGCCCGAGACGTCTAGCGGCCCCTGCACCAGGGCGATCATCTTGTACCAGGTCTCGAACATCTCGCGGCCGTAGATGCCCTTGAGATGCAGCATCTTGAAGATGACCTTGTTCCAATCGATCTCGAAGCCGGTCGGCGCGATGCCGAGGATGGCGATCTTGCCGCCATTGTTCATGGTGTCGATCATGTCGCGGAAGGCGGGGGCGGCGCCGGACATCTCCAGGCCGACGTCAAAGCCCTCGGTCATGCCGAGCTTCGGCATGACGTCGCGCAGCTTTTCCTTCGAGGCGTCGACGACGTGCTGGACGCCGAGCTTGCGCGCCAGGTCCAGCCGGACCGGATTGATGTCGGTGATGACCACCTTTCGCGCGCCGACGCATTGCGCCACCAGCGCGCCCATGATGCCGATCGGCCCGGCGCCGGTGACCAGCACGTCCTCGCCGACCAGATCGAAGGACAATGCGGTGTGGACGGCATTGCCCAAAGGATCGAAGATCGCCGCGATCTCGTCCGGCACGTCGTCGGGGATCGGCACGACATTATGCTGCGGGATCGCCACGTATTCGCCGAAGGCGCCGGGCCGGTTGACGCCGACGCCGAGCGTGTTGCGGCAGAGATGCCCTCGCCCCGCCCGGCAGTTGCGGCAATGGCCGCAGACGATGTGGCCTTCGCCCGAGACGCGCTGGCCGAGCTTGTATTCGGTGACCGCGGCGCCGAAATCGGCGACCGTACCGACGAACTCATGGCCCGTCACCATCGGCACCGGCACCGTCTTCTGCGCCCACTGGTCCCAATTGTAGATGTGCACGTCGGTGCCGCAGATCGCGGTCTTCCTGACCTTGATCAGCACGTCGTTGGGACCGATCTCCGGCACCGGCACCTCTTCCATCCAGATGCCCGGCTCGGCCTTGGCCTTAACCAGCGCCTTCATCATGTTGGACATTCTTTTGTTCCTTGAATCTCTTGATCCGGAATCGTTTTTCGGCGCTCAGGAAATCACGCCGAGCTCCCGTCCCACTGCGCCGAACGCCTCGACCGCGCGGTCGATATCCGCGATGGAATGGGCGGCAGACATTTGGGTGCGGATGCGCGCCTGACCCTTCGGCACCACCGGGAAGGAGAAGCCGATGACGTAGATGCCGCGCTTCAGCATGCGCGCGGCCATCTCCTGTGCCAGAGCCGCATCGCCCAGCATCACCGGGATGATCGGATGGTCCGCGCCGGCGAGCGTAAAGCCGAGCTTGCCCATTTCGGAGCGGAACCGTTCCGCATTGGCATAGAGGCGCTCGCGCAAGGCGCCGCCATTGCGGATCATGTCGAACACCTTGATCGAGGCGCCGGCGATCGCTGGCATCAGCGTGTTGGAGAACAGATAGGGCCGCGAGCGCTGGCGCAGCCAGTCGACCACCTGGGCTTTGCCCGAGGTATAGCCGCCGGACGCGCCACCCAGCGCCTTGCCGAGCGTGCCGGTGATGATGTCCACCCTGCCTTCGACGCCGCAATGCTCGGCCGAACCGCGGCCATGTTTGCCGACGAAGCCGACCGCATGGCTGTCGTCGACCATCACCATGGCATCGTATTTCTCGGCCAGGTCGCAAACCCCCTGCAGGTTGGCGATGATGCCGTCCATCGAGAACACGCCGTCGGTGGCGATCAGCCGGAAGCGGCAATCTTTCGCCTCCTTCAGCCGGGCCTCGAGATCAGCCATGTCGTTGTTGACGTAGCGGAAGCGCTTGGCCTTCGACAGCCTGACGCCGTCGATGATCGAGGCATGGTTCAGCGCGTCGGAGATGATGGCGTCCTCCTCGCCGAGCAGCGTCTCGAACAGGCCGCCATTGGCGTCGAAGCAGGAGCCGTAGAGGATGGTGTCGTCCATGCCGAGGAAGGACGAGATCGTCGCCTCCAGCTGCTTGTGCTCCTCCTGCGTGCCGCAGATGAAGCGCACCGAGGCCATGCCGTAGCCGTAGCGGTCGAGCGCATGCTTTGCCGCGTCGCGCAATTCGGCGCTGTCGGCGAGACCGAGATAGTTGTTGGCGCAGAAATTCAACACCTTTTGGCCGGCAACCTCGATCTCGGCCGATTGCATCGAGGCGATCACCCGCTCGGACTTGTAGAGTCCGGCCGTTTTCAGCCCCGCAAGTTCGCTGTCGATGTGGGAAAGGAATGCTGTGGTCATGATCCAACCCTGTTCGGTTTGACGCGGACTGTCGCCCCGCGTGGCTGAAAAATCCACCGCAAAAGCGACGGCTTCGGTGGTGCGGCGAAAGCTGGATGACATCCCGTTTTGGCGGCGCGTTCGACGATGCGTTCAAATGCATGGTTGCGGCGAAAGGACATGATAACCATTTCCGCAGCTTTCCCCCTCTGCGGGCGCAACAGGCGGGGCTGCTTGCCTGCCTGTTAACCCTTTCAAGTCAATGGTCTTCGCATAACGAAAACGAGGGCGGGAATCCGTCGGCGGGAGGGGTCACCCACACATGTCGCAGCAGCCGGTGCAAAGCGTTTCGCGCAAGCTGACACTGCTGATCAAGAGCGGCTACTGGCTGGCCCTGTTGATCATCGCCGCCATGGTGATGGGATCGTTCGTGCTCTTGCAGCAGATGATGGCGGCGCAGCAGAACAATGACACGCTGCTCAACATCGTCAGCACGCAGAAGGCGCTGTCGCAGCGGATCGTCTTCCTGGCCGGCGCGACGGGTGCGGCCTCGCGCGACAAGCAGCCGGCCCTCGTTGCCGCGCTCAAGCAGGCGACCGCGGAATTCGAAACGAATTACGATTTGCTCCTGGACAAGACGGGAGCCGATCCGATGTCGCCGGCGCGCTTCAATCCGAAGTCGATCGAGAACGTGCTGTTCGCCAAGCCGTTCCATCTCGATTACTTCTCCGTCGGGCTGATCGCCAATGGCAAACGCCTCATCTCCTCGTTCGAGACCAAGCTGACGACCGGCCTCGACGGCTACAAGGGCGGCGCCGACCGCGTCGATCTCGACGCCTCCGTGGCCAATGCCACGCTGTCGGGCTATGCCGCACTCGGCCAGCGCATCAGCGCGTTTGCCGACGAGCGCTCGGGACAGCTGCTCGATCTCCACCGCACCCTGTTCTTCGCCACCATCGGCGTCATAGTGCTGGTGGCGCTGTTCATCTTCCGGCCGATGTCGAAGGCTATCCTGCGCAAGACGCATGAGCTGGTCGACGCGCGCAACTCGATGGCCTTCATCGCCGTGCATGACGGGTTGACGGGCCTCCACAACCGAACCTTCCTCACCGATCATTTCGACACGCTGATCAAGGGCGCGCATCGCCGGCGCGAGCGGCTGGCGGTGATCCAGCTCGACCTCGACCGTTTCAAGCAGATCAACGACACGCTGGGCCACGCTGCCGGCGACTATGTGCTGGTCGTCACCGCTCAGCGCATGCGCGACTCCTGCCGGGCCTCGGACCTGTGCGCCCGACTCGGCGGCGACGAATTCGTGATGATCCTCAACGGCGCCGGCGGCACCGAGGACATCAACATGCTGGCCCGGCGCATCCTCGAGCAGATCAACGAGCCGATCACTTTCCAGGGCACGACCATTCTGCCGGGAGCCAGTGCCGGCATCGCGGTCTACCCGGTCGACGCCGACAATGCGGCGGACCTTTTGGTCCATGCCGATCTTGCGCTCTACTCGGCCAAGAAGCTCGGTGGCGGCAATTTCTCGTTCTTCTCCGAGGAACTGCGGCGCGAGCTCGACTACCGCAAGCAGCTCGAGCAAGACATCCGCTCGGCCATCGCCGACAAAACGTTCGAAGTCTATTTCCAGCCACAGGTGTCGCTCACCAGCGGCAAGATCAGCGGCATCGAGGCGCTGGTGCGTTGGAAGCACGCCGAACGCGGCATGATCTCGCCGGGCGAGTTCATTCCGGTCGCCGAGAAATGTGGCTTCATGCCGGACATCGGCCGCATCGTCATCACCAAGGCGATCAACGAGGCGGCGGAGTGGGACCGGGCCGGCATCGATTTCGGGCGGCTCGCCGTCAATGTCTCCGGCACCGAACTGCGCGAGCCAGACTTCGACAGGTTCCTGTTCGGCACGCTGGAAAAGGCTGGGCTGGCGCCGCAGAAACTGTCGCTGGAGATCGTCGAGTCGGTCATCCTCGACGATGAAAAGACCGGCATCGCTGCCAAGCTCAGGCAGATCCGCGCGGCCGGCGTCCATCTAGAGCTCGACGATTTCGGCACCGGCTATGCCTCGCTCAGCCACGTCAACCCGAACGAGATCGACCGACTGAAGATCGACCGCCGCTTCGTCCAGAACATCAACGAGAACGGCGACAACTCCAAGATCGTGCGCGCCATCACCGAGCTTGCACGAGGACTGGGCATTTCGATCGTGGCGGAAGGTGCAGAGACCGAAGCCGAGCTCGATTCGCTGATGGCGATCGGCTGCGACCAGGTGCAGGGCTATTCCATCGCCTTCCCGATGCCGCAAGACAAGGCGCGCGAATGGCTGACGGCGCGCAGTCCGAAGAAGGCGAAGCTGAAGGTGCTGCAGGGCAGCCTGGCCTGAGGTGCATTGACATTCAGGTGATGCGGGCCGGCAAATGGCGGCTTCCTGCGCTGATCACCGCGCTCAAGCAGTGCCGCTACGCCTTCGGCGCGATCGCCGGCTATGACCGGTGAGGCGGCGGCGCTCCGCTAGCCACCCACATTCGCCCGCAACGCCGCAAGCACCTCCGCGAATTCGGCCAGCCGGTCGTCCGGCAATCCCGCCCGCAACCGCTTGTCGAAGGCGACGGCCGCCAATCGCAATTTCTCGAACATCGCTTCGCCGGCCTCGGTCAGCGCCACCTGATGGACCCGGCGGTTTTGCGGATCGCGTCGCCGCGTCAGCAACCCCTGCGCCTCCATGGCGTTGAGATGATGGGTCAGCGTCGCGCCCTGGATGCCGATCATGCCGGCAAGCTCGCGCTGGTTGGCGAGTTCCTTCGACTTGACTGAAAGTAAGGTCACCCAGACCGGCAGCGTGCCACCAGCCTCCACCAGCGCAGCGTCGAAGGCTTGCGCCACCAGCTTGGAGGTGCGGGCCAGATTCATTCCGACGGGCGGGCGGTCAAAGGGTGTCATGATACGACAGTAGAACAAGGGATTGGGCGTTGGAACGTGCCATCATAGATTGACATCAAATCATTTGATATCTAACTATTTGGCCAGCGGTGGGAAGGAAGGAATGCGGTCATGCAATATGTCTACATCATCGTCATCGGCCTTCATGTCATGGCCGGCGTGTTCTGGGCCGGCACCACCATCACGCTCGCCCGCGATCCCGAGATCAGGGCTGAGCGCTTCATCCGGCCGCAACTCGGCGCATCGGGCATGGTGTTCCTGACCGGCGCGCTGCTCTGGTATTTCTTCCACGAGGGCAGCTTCGGCTCGATGGAGATTGTGCTGGCAATCGGCATCGTGGCGGCCATCGCGGCCGCCGGCGTCCTCGGCGCCATGGTGCGCCGGCCGAGCAGCCAACTTGCCGGTGCCGATGCAGCCACCGAACCAATGCTGCGCGCGAAGATGGCCAACGGCGAACGCATCGCCGCCTGGCTGCTGGTGCTCACCGTGCTGTGCACGGCCACCGCAAGGATGTTCTAACTCGGAAAAATCGCTCGGCGCCGGCGCCAGGCCGGTGTCGGGCGTGGCGCGCACCGGACCGGCGCGGCAGGTGGCTCTCCTTGCGAAGATCCGGTGCGCGTGCCTCGCTAGAGCGGTTCATCGTTTCACGGAAACGCAGAACCGCTCTATCTCTTTGTTTTGGCGCAACTCCGGACGGAAAACCGCTACGCACTTTTCCTGGAATTGCGCTGGCGGCGCGGCCGTCAAAGCACCTCCACCCTACCTCCGCGCAACTTGTCCCGACGCAGCTTGAGGTAGTTGCGCACATTCGGCGCAATGCGAAAACCTTCCAGCCTGGTATCCTCGAGTGCCGCCGCCCACCCCAACGCCCCGTAGCGGCTGCCATAGGCTTCGATCGTGGCCGCAAGGCTCTCGCGGCCGATGCGCCGGGCCAGAATGGCGCAGGCAGCAACCCGCGATTCAATCGACCGGCCATATTTGGGCGCGAATGCCAGCCCGCCATCCGCCAGATCGTCGACATCATGCGCAAGGACAAGGAAAAGGATGTCCTCATCGCCGGCTGGCACGCCTTTCTCCACAAGGCGCTCGGGGTCTCCGGTGTCGAACTTCATCGCCCCTACCCTGGCGACAAGACCTTCTACCCGGGGTCCGAGCTTCTGCTCCAGCCACTTGCGGTGGGTTTCGGTGCGCCGACTGGATTTGCCGTCAGGATATTGGGCGCTGTCATAGGAGGCGTGGAACATCGCCGCGAGAACAAGATCCAGATCCTTGTCGAAATGCGCAACCGATGATGCGGCGCCGACGGCATGGCAGATGAAGGGCCGCCCCGTTTTGCGGTAGCGACCATTGAACATCGCGCAAGCCACGCGGTAGGCCTTCTGGACGCGAAGGATATCGTCTACCGCATGCCCGGCGTCGTGCAGTTGCATGTAAAGCGCCGTATTGGTCTGGCGCGGAACGAACAAGTCTTGTGCGGTCAAGCAAGCCCCCGACTGTGCGGACCCTTCGGCACGGGTTGTGCCGCCCCCGGATCGGCGACAGAAAATTGCAAATATGACCGGCCAAGTCCAGTCAGGCCGACTTGGCGGCCGCGGTCAGATCCGCAAGCCGAAGCGAATCCCGTCATAGATGGCGGCGTGGATGGAGAAGCGGACCCTGCTGGTCTTTGTCTTCCTGCGCATTCAAGTCGCGGGGGAGCGTCGTCCCGCTTCCATTTCACGCATCGGATTGGTCCGAAAACCGCTGCGCGGCTTTCAGTCCGGTGCTAATGAGCGGCGCAAATCCGCCGCGTCCGAGGGACCGCGGCGCTATTTCCGTTTTTGTTTGCGCCTCCGGAGCATCCGGCGGCAGCAAGGAGCCCCCAATGACCGACACCAAGAACCTTAGCCAGCTCGGCAAGCACGTCGAGACGCCACAGAGCCCGGAACAGGCGGTGCTGGAGACTGTGCCGTTTTCGCGCGGCGACGGGCCGCCGGCGATCGTGCGCTTCACCTGCCCGGAATTCACCTCGCTCTGCCCGGTCACCGGTCAGCCGGATTTCGCCCATATCGTCATCGACTACGCGCCCGATGCCTCGCTGGTGGAATCGAAATCGCTGAAGCTGTTCATGACCTCGTTCCGCAACCATGGCGCCTTCCACGAGGAATGCACGGTCATGATCGGCCGCCGCATCGTGGAGGCGACCAAGCCGCTCTGGCTGCGCGTCGGCGGCTACTGGTTCCCGCGCGGCGGCATCCCGATCGACGTGTTCTGGCAGACGGGCGCGCCGCCCAAGGACGCCTGGCTGCCCGACACCGGGGTCGCACCCTATCGCGGCAGGGGCTGAGCAGGCTCGATGATATCGCCTATTCGCACTGGTATTGGCTGAGAGCCCATTCGCCGGTGACCGACAGAAGGTCCGATATCTTCCAGGCGCCGCCGACCTTCCTGAGCTTCCATTCGAGCCGGTGCGCATTGTTGGCGACGACGAAGGCGACGACCACCTTGGCGTCGTCACCCTTGACCGCCTCGATGGTCTTGAGGCTGCCGTCGATCGCGGGCTTGTCGTAGTCGGCATTGTCCAGCGCCATGTTGGGATCGAGGCACTCCCCCTGCCCCGACTTGCGCAGCGCATCGCTCTTGTCGAGCACGGTCCTGGCCGGATCGATGAAGTTCTTGCGCTCAGCCGGATCGAGCTCCAGCCCGAGATGCTCGTAGAAAGGTTTTACAACCGCCGTCGGCGAACCCGGCAGCACGGGTGCTGCCGGCGCACTTTCAGCTGGCGGCGATGCGGCCGCCGGGGGTGCTGGCGATGTGTCGTCGGAAGGCGCATTGTCGGCCGGAGCATTTGCCGGTGGCGCGCCGAACAGGCCCTGGGCGCTGACGCTCAAGCCAGTCGCCAGCATTGAGATGGTCGCAAGCGCCAGGGCAATACGGCGAACCATCGCTTCACTCCGGCGCCTTGCCGGGCATGCATTCCAGCGCGCTCAGCGTCCAGCCGCTGGTCTTGGAGGCGATGTCGGCGACCTTCCACTTGCCGTCGACCTTCTTCAGCGACCAGACCATTTCACGTTTGGAATCATCGCCTTCCGGGAAAAGGCTGAAGGTCGCCGTCACTTCGGCGCTGTCGCCGTTGACGGTCTCGGCAAGCTTCAGCGTCTTCGACAGGGTTTTCTGGTCGAAGTCCTGCGCGTCGAGGCCCGGATCGAAGTCGAGGCAGGCGACCTCGTCCGGGTTGTGCTTGGCGGCCTGGTCGTTGAGGGCGAACAGCTTGGTGACCGGCTCGGTGAAACGGTCGCGATACTGCTCGTCGCCCTCGAACCTGACCTCAGGCACATAGAAGAACTTCACGACATTGGAAGCCGGCCCGGCCAGGGCGGCCGCAGGCACTGCGATCGAGAGGGCGGCGGCAAGCGCAGTCAGTTTCATCCGAAAATCTCCAGGCTTTCGTGGCGCGAACCATTCAATACCACGAATCCTGTATCTGGTTATGGCTGAACCCTTGATATGAATGAGCGGAGCGTTCGTCCGCTGCCGGCCATCAGATATCCTTCGCCAGGCGCAGCGCGTCATAGATCGCGGCGTGGGTGTTGCGCGCTGAGACCGCGTCTCCGATGCGGAAGAGCTGGAACTGACCCTCCGGATTGCGCACCACCGACTGCGGTTGCCCGGCGATGAGCTCGTCGTGCGAAACCTCGCCGTGATTGGTCGATTTCGGTTTCAGTTCGAAATAGATGTCGTCGAGCGGAATGGTGCCGTGATTGACGACAACCTGGTCCACGATGCGCTGTTTGGAGACGCCGCCGTAGTCGCTGCCGACATGTGCAATGAGCTGGTTACCGTTCTTTTCAACAGACTCGAGCCGATAGGTAACCGTGAAGGTCACATCGAGTTTTTGAAGAGATCTCATGTAAGGCACGAGATTCATAGCCATGACCTCGGGTGAGAAGGACCGGTCCGGTGTCATGATCTCGACCTTCGCTCCGGCGCCCGCGAGGAATTCGGCAGCCTGGAGTGCCGCGTGGTCACCCGCATCGTCGAAGATGAGGACATTGGTCCCCGGCTTCGCGTCGCCGGAGATGATGTCCCATGAAGACACCACGAACTCGTTGCCCTTGGATAGGACATCGGTGTGCGCCACTCCGCCGGTGGCAATGATGACGACGTCCGGATTTTCAGCCTCGATGGTTTCGGCTTCCGCCCAGGTATTGAACTGGATGGACACTCCGTGCTTTTCGCACTGAGCCATTCGCCATTCGATGATGCTCATCATCTCCCTGCGACGCGGGCTCTGCGCCGTCAGGCGGATCTGCCCTCCCGGACCGCTTGCGGCCTCGAAGACCACCACCTCATGTCCCCGCTCGCCGGCAACGCGCGCGGCCTCGAGGCCAGCCGGACCGGCGCCGACGACGACAACTTTCTTGCGGGTCGCGGCCTTGGCGACGATGTGCGGCATGGTCACCTCGCGACCGGTCGCCGCGTTATGAATGCAGTATGCCGCTCCGCCCTGGTAGATACGGTCGAGGCAATAATTGGCGCCTACGCAGGGCCTGATTTCGTCTTCGCGCTTTTCGATGATCTTGCGCACGATGTGCGGGTCGGTCATATGAGCGCGCGTCATGCCGATCATGTCCACCTTGCCCGACGCGATCGCGTGGCGCGCAGTCGCCACATCCGGTATTTTCGCCGCGTGAAAGGTCGGGAAGTTGGTCGCAGCGCGAATCTCGCCCGCAAAATCAAGGTGCGGCGAGTTCGTCATTCCCTGAATTGGGATGACGTCCGTCAGGCCGGCGTCGGTGTCGATGTGGCCGCGGATCACGTTGAGGTAGTCGATAAGTCCGCTTTCCTTGAGGCGTCTGGAGATTTCAAAACCCTCCGCCTTGCCGGTGCCGCCGGGGAGACATTCATCCGCGGTATATCGAACGCCCAGGATGAAATCCTCGCCAACCCGAGCGCGGATCGCCTTCAAGACATCCATGCAGAAGCGCATGCGGTTGTCGAGCGAACCGCCGTAAGGACCGTCAAGATCGTTCGTCAGTGGAGACGTGAACTGATCGAGCAAGTGGCCGTAAGCCTCGAGCTCGACGCCATCCATCCCGCCTGCCTTCATTCGTTCGGCGGCATCCGCGAAGTCCTTGATGATGCGCTCAATATCCCAGTCTTCAATCTTCTTGGGAAAGGCGCGGTGTGAGGCTTCACGCTGATGGGACGGAGCCACGACGGGAAGCCAATCGCCTTTGTCCCAACGTGTGCGCCGTCCAAGATGGGTCAGTTGGATCATGATGGCGGCGCCCTCTTCGTGGACCGCATCGGTCATTTTCCTGATCCACGGCACGATCTCGTCCTTGTAGGCGAGCAGGTTATTGAAAACCGGAGGACTGTCCTTCGAAACCGCCGCAGACCCCGCCGTCATCGTCATCGCCACACCGCCCCTGGCCCTTTCCACCGTGTAAGCAAGATAGCGCTGCTTCGGCATCCCATCCTCCGGATAAGCCGGCTCGTGGGACGTCACGATGATGCGATTGCGAAGGGTCAAATGCTTGAGCTTGTAAGGCTGCAGAAGGGGATCGTTCGACATCTGACGGACTCCGGCTGGGGGCACATGCGACGCTATTCGAAAATGTACAGATATGTCAAGTTTGAGTTCTGTCAGGTCGACTAAATCGACATAAGTGTACATTTTGCTGGTTTTCATTCCGACATTTTGATAGGCAGGACGCTCATGGAGCAGATTTCGAACGATAGCGGTTGGCGCGGATCGCCGGAGGGGTGGCTTGGAGCCGCCTACGACCTGCTTCTGGAATCCGGCGTCGATACGGTGCGAATTTCGCCGCTTGCCAAGAAGCTGGGCCTGTCGCGCACCAGCTTCTATTGGTTCTTCAAGGACCGAGAAGAACTGCTGGCTGCCCTCGTGACCCGTTGGCGGGACAAGAACACCGGCAACCTCGTCAAGCAGGCTGAGGCATATGCCGAGACGATCGCCGAAGCGATGCTGAACGTCTTCGACTGCTGGCTCGACAAGTCCCTGTTCGATGCCCAGTTCGAGTTCGCGGTCAGAAGCTGGGCGCTTCAGTCGCCTGAGATTCTGGCAGAGGTACACAAAGCCGACCAGACGCGTCTCGACGCAATGAGCCAGATGTTCGTCCGCTTCGGCCACGAGGAAAGCTCAGCCGACGTCCGAGCGCGCACCATCTACCTCGTGCAGATCGGCTACATCTCGATGCAGACCAAGGAGGATCTCGCGATCCGGATGAAGCGCATCCCCGGCTACGTCGAGATTTTTACAGGCCAGGCCCCGCACAAGCGCGAGTTGGACCGGTTCTTCGCCAGGCATGGCTATTCGGCGGATTGAGGAAGAGCTTCGACAATGGGCGAGCCCGTGAGGATCGGAATAATCGGTGGAGGCGGCTGGCTTGGGCGCGCCATCGTCGAGGCCATCATCGATGCCCAAATAGTCGCCGCCGAGCACCTCACGCTGTCTTATAGAAGCGGGCAATCCGGCTTTCTGCCAAATGCTACATGGACGAGGGACAATCAGGAACTGGTGGATCGATCCGAGGTTATCATCGTATCGGTCCGCCCCCAGGATTGGCCTGCCATCGACATTTCTGCGCATGGCAAGCTCGCCATGTCGGTCATGGCCGGGATTCCCGTCGACCAATTGGCGTCACGTCTCAAGACCGATCGTATCGTCTGCACGCTTCCGAACGCGGCGGCGGAGGTGCGCAATTCCTATACTCCCTGGATAGGCTCTGAGGGCATCACCCTGGATGATCGCAATCTGGTTCGTCGAATTCTAGCGGCCTGTGGCGCTGCCGATGAAGTCAAAAGCGAAGCAGATATCGACTACCTGACGGGCCTCACAGGATCCGGCCCGGCGTTTCCGGCGCTTTTGGCGGCGGCAATGATGGACGATGCCATCGGCCGAGGAATGAGCCCGGACATGGCCCGCAGGAGCGTCAGCGCGGTCCTGATTGGAACTGGAAAGCTGCTCGAGGCGCGGGGAGAAAATCCCAAAGACATTGTCCAGACCTTCCTCGACTACCGTGGCACCACCGCGGCGGCAATCGAGGCAATGCGCGCATCTGGGTTTGAAGCAGCCGTGGGAGACGGCCTCGCTGCCGCGCTTCAGAAATCCGTGATTATGGGCC
>NZ_RZOI01000850.1:0-2352 GCF_004022645.1 Mesorhizobium sp. M4A.F.Ca.ET.020.02.1.1
CCCTAGGTCCTTGTAAGGAGACCGCCATGCCAAAGTCTGTTTATGACCGTGGCCTGCTCAGGCCTGCCGACATCGCCAGGCTGCAGCGCGTCTTTGACGAGGCCTGCCAGCGGCGCCAAGCGCATCCCGATTCCGCCGAAGCGCGGGAAATCGCCCTGACCCTGCTTGCCCTGCACAATGCCGGCATGGTCGAAGAGGACATGCTGATGGAAGCCGTCGGTTTCCGGCGGCTTGAGCCAAGGTCGGCCTAGAGCAATTCCAGGAAAAGTGTGAGCGGTTTTCCGTTCGGAATTGCGTCAAAACAAAGAGATAGAGCAGTTCGCCGTTTCCGTGAAACGGTGAAACGCTCTAGGTCCGCGACAATGGCCGCGCGCGTGGCCCTATTCGGCGTGCTGAAGCACCGCCATGTTCATCATGCTTCTCAACCGGAAGCCGATGGACTCGTAAAGTCCTATGGCCGCGACATTGCTGGCATAAGCGTGGAGATAGGGGATTTCGCCCCGCGTCATGATCCGGTTTGCCACGAACAGGGACAGCAGCCTCCCAGACCGCCGCCGCGGAAATCTGGATGCGAGCACACACCGCTGACCTCGGTGTAGCCGGGCTGCTTCATGCGCTCGCCTGCCATCGCAACGAGCCTGCCTTCGATCTTCACGCCCCAGAAAGCGCCGAGCCTCAAGGCCTCCAGCGTGAATGGGCCGGGCCTGGTGAGCGCTGCCAGGGCGAGCATCTCGGCGGCATCGTCCTGCGTCAGCCTTTGTATGCGCTCGTCCGACACGGCCTGCACCGGATGCTCGGCAATCATCTGGACCAGGGACGCGGTTGAAATCGCACAGAGCGCCGCGGGCAGGACGATTGCGTCCGCCTGGACCACGAAGGAGCTTTCGCGTGGTGGAATAAGCTTGGCCAGCGCCTCAAGGCTTTCCTTGTCGTCCACGGCCGTCGCGGAGAACGGAACGATTGACGGCATGTATCGCCTGGCGAGGTTGTCGCCTTGCGCGAAGGCCTGATGCCGCGTCGCGAGAGCGCTCCAGATGGGACGGTCGAGCACGTGTTTCATGGCACGGCGCCTTCGGCTTCCTTGATGCGACGATGCAGCGGCGCTGCGTCGAGGCCGTGCTCGATGGCGGCCAGTTGCTCGAGCAGTGGCCCGGATAGATCGGCGCACAGATCCTGGACGGCGCCCTCGATGCGCGGCCAGACCTCGCGCTTCGCGATGTCGACTAGCCGACGGCCGTTTCGGCTGAGGGAGACGATCCTGCGGCGCTTATCGTCGCTCGACGGGCTGGTTTCGACCAGCCCCAACACTGCGAGTTGCGCTACGCTTCGCGTGACGCCCGGCTGCGCCACCCCCAGCGACTGCGCCAGCTCGCCGACCGGCAAGGGTCCCAGCCGGTCGAGCGCTGCCAGCAGCGGATATTGGCTCGACGGGACCCGGACCTCCAGGCGGTCGAGCACGCGCTGCGTGTCCGCCTGCAGTTGCTCGCCGATGCGCTTCAGCCTGCTGCCAAGGCACAGGAAGCCGAGGGAACGCATGATGTCTTCCATGGCCATCCGTCCACGACAAATGATAACAAGATATATAACACTGCATGGAAAGTCAAAAGCCACCGCGGCGAAGATGCTCATTCGACCGAGATTTCCCCTTCTGTCGGCGACGGTTGCATCCTATATGGCGGTTGCGCGATATGATCGGTAGTCAGTCGCGCCAAGCGACTGATTCGAGGCCCGTGGGCTGGCGGGTCTCTTTTTTCGGCATGCGAAAGCCCGGCCAATGCCCTCCCTGCGCATCTACATCGACAGCCTTCTCGAAGGCGCCGCGCCCAAGGTCCCGCGGCGCGAGCTGTCGCATCTGGAGCGCCTGGAGCTGGTGCGCCGGCATGGCGACTTCTCGCTCGCCTATTCCACCGCCGTGCAGCAGAAACTGTCCTATTTCAGCGACGGCGATGGCTACATCGCCTTCGGCACCAAGATGAAGCACCATTTCGCGCTCGGCGATCCGGTGGTGCATCCGTCTGACCGCCTCGGCTATATCAGGCGCTTCGTCGAGGCCGCCGGCGGTCCCTGGTTCGTGCAGATCGGCGCCGAAACCGCGCGGGTGCTGGCCGGGCTCGGCTATCAGGTCAACCGCCTGGGCATCGACACCAGGCTCGTCCTGCCCGCGCATGATTTCTCCGGCAAGCGCAACGAGACGGTGCGCTATTCCGAACGCTGGCTTTCGAAGAAGGGCTATTCCTTCGCGGAGGACAGGCGCAACATCTTCCTCGACGAGATCGCCCGGCTGTCGGAGAACTGGCGCGGCGAACGTATCGTCAAACGCTGGGAGATGGGCTTCCTCAACCGGCCCTTCGC
>NZ_RZOI01000851.1:0-2349 GCF_004022645.1 Mesorhizobium sp. M4A.F.Ca.ET.020.02.1.1
GGCTACTTTGGTCAGCGGCCTTGCCCAGGGCGTCCGCTCGGCCCGCCTTGCCGCCGCCGAATAGTTTTCCTACCTCTTCCTCGTCAGGACGGGAGCCGAAGCGATGAACTGGATCACCAATTACGTTCGCCCGAAGATCAATTCGATGCTCGGCCGGCGCACCGACATGCCCGAGAATCTCTGGATCAAGGATCCCGAGACCGGCGAGATGGTGTTCCATAAGGATCTCGAATCCAACCAGTTCGTCATCCCGTCCTCCGGCCATCACATGAAGATCTCGGCCAAGGAGCGGCTGAAGTATTTCTTCGACGACGGCAAATACGAGACGCTGGAAAATCCCAAGGTCGT
Source organism: Mesorhizobium sp. M4A.F.Ca.ET.020.02.1.1 (assembly GCF_004022645.1). Classification (NCBI taxonomy): domain Bacteria; kingdom Pseudomonadati; phylum Pseudomonadota; class Alphaproteobacteria; order Hyphomicrobiales; family Phyllobacteriaceae; genus Mesorhizobium; species Mesorhizobium sp. M4A.F.Ca.ET.020.02.1.1. The sequence goes on from NZ_RZOI01000851.1 coordinate 349, forward strand.
GCAGGACCCGCTGAAATTCCGCGACGAGAAGCGCTACACCGACCGGCTGAAGGACGCCAAGGCCAAGACCGGGCTGGAGGATGCCATCGTCAATGCGCTGGGCAGCATCGAAGGCCTGCCGGTGGTGGTGACCGTGCAGGACTTCGCCTTCATGGGCGGCTCGCTCGGCATGGCCGCCGGCGACGCCATCGTCCATGCGTTCGAGGTTGCCCTGCAGCGCAGGCGGCCGCTGATCCTGTTCGCGGCCTCCGGCGGCGCCCGCATGCAGGAAGGCATCCTTTCACTGATGCAATTGCCGCGCACCACGGTCGGCGTCGACCGACTGAAGGAAGCCGGCCTGCCCTATATCGTCGTGCTGACCAACCCGACGACCGGCGGCGTCACCGCCTCCTATGCTATGCTGGGCGACGTCCACATCGCCGAGCCCGGTGCGCTGATCGGCTTCGCCGGGCCGCGCGTCATCGAGCAGACCATCCGCGAAAAACTGCCCGACGGCTTCCAGCGCTCCGAATATCTGATGGAGCACGGCATGGTCGACATGGTGGTGTCGAGGCTGGAGATGCGCCAGACCATCGCGCGGCTTCTGAAGATGCTGCTCAAGATGCCGCAGGCAGACAAGCCGCTCGAGCCCGAGATCCTGCCGCCGGCGCTCGCCCAGCCGGAAGCGCGACCGCAGGCGTGACGCGACACTGAACGCCGCGAGGCGCGATTGCGCGCACCGTCCGGTGCTGTAGCTTTTTGATTTGCGCATGATCCTTTCCGAAACCGATTTCCGGTTTCGGGGTCATGCGCTAGGATTCGTCCATGACAACGCTTGCCGCCGACCGCGAAATCGAAAGCCTGATGGCGCTTCACCCGAAGGGCTTCGACCTTTCGCTCGACCGCATCACGCGGCTGCTCGAACGTCTCGGCAATCCGCAGGAGTTGATCCCGCCGGCAATCCACATTGCCGGCACCAACGGCAAGGGTTCCTGCGCCGCCTTCTCGCGGGCGCTGCTCGAAGCGGCCGGTCATCTCGTTCACGTGCACACGTCGCCGCATCTGGTGAACTGGCACGAGCGCTACCGTCTCGCCGCCGAAGGCGGCGGCAGGCTGGTCGATGATCAGGTCTTTGCCGAAGCCATCGCCCGCGTTGCGGCCGCCAATGAAGGCCAGAAGATCACGGTCTTCGAAATCCTCACCGCCGTCACCTTCCTGCTGTTCGCGGAGCATCCGGCCGAAGCCGCAATCATCGAGGTCGGCCTTGGCGGCCGCTTCGACGCCACCAATGTCATCGCCAGGCCGGCGGTGTCGGTGATCATGCCGGTGTCGATGGACCATGAAGCCTATCTCGGCGACCGGGTCGAACTGATCGCCGCCGAGAAGGCCGGCATCATCAAGCCCGGCTGCCCGGTCGTCATCGGCGCGCAGGAAAGCGAGACGGCGCTGCAGGTGCTGATCGATACCGCCGAGCGGCTCGACTGCCCGACCTTCGTCTACGGCCAGGATTTCCTCGCTTTCGAGGAAAATGGGCGCATGGTCTACCAGGACGAGGACGGCCTGATGGACCTGCCGCCGCCGCGCCTGCCCGGACGCCACCAGTTCGCCAACGCGGCAGCGGCGATTGCCGCGATCAAGGCGGCGGGCTTCGAGATCAGCCACCGCGCCACCGAAAAGGCGATGGGCAGCGTCGCCTGGCCCGGTCGCATGCAGAAGCTGACCCAGGGCCGACTGACGGAGCTGGCGCCGAAGGGCGCCGATATCTGGCTCGACGGCGGCCACAATCCCGGCGCCGGCCTTGTTATCGCCGAAGCGCTGGCCGAGCAGGAAGAGAAGCACCCGCGGCCGCTGTTTCTGATCTCCGGCATGATCAACACCAAGGACCAGAGCGGCTATTTCCGGGCCTTCAAGGGCCTCGCCCGGCACGTCTATACGGTGCCGGTGAGCCTCAGCGACGCTGGCGTGCCCAATGACGAGCTGGCGCTGCGCGCCGGCGAGGCCGGCCTGTCAGCCGAGCCCGTC
>NZ_RZOI01000852.1:0-2329 GCF_004022645.1 Mesorhizobium sp. M4A.F.Ca.ET.020.02.1.1
CGAAGACGCTGGCGCAATGGCAGGCGCTTGGCGTCGTCAGGGCCAACGGCAAGCCGTTCAAGAACGGCTCCGACAAGGCGACGCTGAAAGTGCCCGACGGCCGCGGTGGGCCAGCCTTCCTGATGATCAAGAATTTCTCGGTCATCAAGGCCTACAACAACGCCGACAAATACGCGCTCGCCGTGGGCCTTCTTGCCGACGAGATCGCTGGTGGCAGCGGCCTGGTGCAGGACTGGAAACGGCCCTTCACCAAGCTGAGCTTCGAGGAGCGGCAGGAACTGCAGCAACGGCTTTCCGAGCACGGCTACTATGACGGCAAGTTCGACGGCAAGATCGGCGAGGGATCGAAAGCCGCCATCATGGCCTTCCAGGCGAAGGCCGGCTTGACCCAGGATGGCTATCCGAGCATGGAAGTGCTCAAATGGCTCCGCAAGAAATAGGACCGCTTCAGGGACGGAGGAAGTGATTGGTTTCGGCTGGGCGCATACGGGCGATCGTTCGTCGCACGCCGATCCTGATCCTGGCCGTTGGCGTCCTGATGGTGGCCGCGGCCAGCGCCTTCCACACGCCCGCCATGGCGCAGGAGGAGCAGAGCCGCGGCTGGTCGCTGCGTGACTTGCTGTTCCCGCGCCGCAGCGAGCGCATCGAGCCGCCGCTCGACATCCAGAAGGCAAGGCCGAAGGCAAAGACCAGGAAATCCAAGCCGCGCCTCCCGGCAGTGCCACAGACGCCGATCGTCGAGAAGACGCCGGATGCCCGCGTCGTGCTTGTGGTCGGCGATTTCATGGCGAGCGGTCTCGGCGAGGGCCTGGACACCGCCTTCGCCGAAAACGCTGGCGTCAGGATCGCGGTGCGCAGCAACGGCTCTTCCGGCTTCGTGCGCGATGATTTCTACAACTGGCCAGAACAGATCAAAACGCTGATCGAGACCGAGAAACCATCGGTCGTCGTCGTCATGCTCGGCTCCAACGACCGCCAGCAGATGAAAGTCGGCGACGTGCGCGAGCAGCCGCGATCCGAGAACTGGACCAAGGAATATGAGCGCCGCACCGATTCTCTGGGCAAGGCCATTGCGGAGGACAAGGTGCCGTTCCTGTGGGTCGGCATGCCGGCCTTCCGGTTGCCGAAGATGACTTCGGACATGCTGGCCTTCAACGACATCTACCGCTCGGCCGCCGAAAAGCATGGCGGCGAGTTCGTCGATGTCTGGGACGGTTTCGTCGACGAGAACGGCGCTTTCGTCACCACCGGCCCCGACATCAACGGCCAGGCGGTGCGGCTGCGCTCGGACGACGGCATCAATGTCTCGAAGGCCGGCAAGCGCAAGCTTGCCTTCTACACCGAAAAGTCGCTGGCCAAGATCCTCGGGCTGGCCGCGCCCGGAAGCGTGACAACGGTCTCCGCGCCGGCCGGCGCCCCGGTCGAAGCGCCGGCGCCCAATGCCGCTCCGATCGTGATCGACCGCACCGTGCCGATGCTGCTCGGCGATCCGGCGCTGGACGGCGGCTCCGAGCTTCTCGGCGCGGCGGCGCCCGCCAAGGCGAATCCGAATTTACCTGGCGAGAAACTCGTCATCGAGGGCAAGGCGCCCGCTGCCTCGCCCGGCCGCGCCGACGATTTCTCCTGGCCGCCGAAAACCCAGCCCGCAACGTCAGCCGCGACACCGGATACGACGACGGCTATCAACCCTTAACGAGGTAAAACGCTCGATCCCATCAGCGCCTCGTCGATCGAGCGCGCCGCCTGGCGGCCCTCGCGGATCGCCCACACCACCAGCGACTGGCCACGGCGCACGTCGCCCGCCGCGTAAAGCCTTTCGACGCTGGTCTTGTAGTCGCGGTCATTGGCCTCGACATTCTTCGAGCGGCGGCTGTCGGTGACGATCCTCATCTGTCCGTCCAGCTCGCTCGCCACGCCGGTGGCGGCCGGCCCGGCAAAGCCGATGGCGATGAAGGCGAGATCGGCGCGGATGACGAATTCGGTGCCGGCGATCGGCTTGCGCTTCTCGTCGACCTCACAGCAGCGGACGCCGGTCAGCTGGCCGTCCTCGCCGATGAATTCAAGCGTCGCCACCTGGAATTCGCGCTCGGCGCCCTCGGCCTGCGAGGACGAGGTGCGCATCTTGGTCGCCCAGTAGGGCCAGACGGCGAGCTTGTCTTCCTTCTCCGGGGGCTGCGGGCGGATGTCGAGCTGGGTGACGCGCACCGCGCCTTGGCGGAAGGCGGTGCCGACGCAGTCGGACGCGGTGTCGCCGCCACCGACGACGACGACATGCTGGCCGCTGGCGATGATCGGATGCGAGGGCCACGCCACCGACTGGATCGGCTCG
>NZ_RZOI01000853.1:0-2329 GCF_004022645.1 Mesorhizobium sp. M4A.F.Ca.ET.020.02.1.1
ATCCGACACCGTGGACCGCCTATGCCTTCGACGCCAGCGAAGCCTTCGTCAATGCGGTGTTCCTTCTGCTCTTCATGGCCATCATGCCGACCAGTGTGCTCGCCGCGTTCATCTTCACCGCGCACATGATGCTCAGAAACGCCATTGGCCACAGCGGATACGAGATATTTCCCGCCAACCGGGAGGGCCGCCCTCTGTTCGATTGGATGGCCACGGTCACACATCACGACCTGCACCATGCGCGGCCCCGCGCTAATTTCGGACTCTATTTCACCTGGTGGGACAAGCTCATGGGAACGGAAGACCCAACTTATTACGATGAATTCCAGCGTGCGGTCACACGCTGCGCGCTGCGCACCCGGCGACCTGCGAACTGAAGGGACAGGACCGTGGGCTTCTATCAGAATGTCCTGCTGCCGCGCCTGGTGCACCGCTCAATGACCAACCGTGAACTGCTGCCTTACAGGCACAGCGTGCTCTCGGCCGCGGAAGGACGCGTGCTCGAGATCGGCATTGGCTCAGGCCTGAATCTGCCACTCTATCCTGCCGCCGTGCACGACGTGATCGGCCTTGATCCGTCACCGCGGCTATTGGCGATGGCCCGGCATACCGCCAGGCATTGTACTTGCGCAGCAAATCTCATCGAGGCCTCGGCGGAGGAAATTCCGTTGGACAGTCACTCCATCGATACCGTTGTCACAACCTGGACGCTCTGCTCGATCCACGGCGCCGGCCAGGCGCTTGGCGAAATGCGGCGGGTACTCAAGCCAGGCGGGCAACTCCTGTTCGTGGAACACGGCCTCTCGCCGGAAGCGTCGGTTCAACGCTGGCAGGATCGCCTGACGCCGTTCTGGAAGCGCATCGGCGGCGGCTGCCATCTCAACCGACCGATCCGCACCCTGATCGAAAGCGCGGGCTTCAAGATCGGGCATCTTCAAACAGGCTATGCGAAAGGGCCAAGGCCGATGGTCTTCATGTACGAAGGCCGCGCCGTACCGTAGAACCGAACCCACGTTGCGACATGGCAGCCGATCTGCAAGGTCCGCACCGTCCAGTGCGGACCTTTCATTCATCCATGAGTCACCGACCAAACAGGTCGGCGTATCGCTGCAGGTAGAGCGGCCAGCCCTGATCGGCCGCAACACCATCGCGCACGCCTTCCCAACCCGCGCCGTGGCGCTCGAGCTTGCGGTGCTCCAACTCGACGCGCGTGCGGTTGGCGGCCTCTGCGGTGAACCGCACTTCCCACTCGCTGGTCTTGTTGAGATCGGTCTCCAGCCGCCATTGCGGCGTGATGTTCCAGCTAAGCAGCAGCCGGTGCGGCGGCTCGTAGGCCAGTACGTTCGCCCAGCGACACTCGCTGCCGTCTGCGCTGCGATCATAGATGTTTCCACCGACGCGCGGCTCGAACACCGTTTCGACGATGGGTACACGGAGCAGATTGTGCTCCTTGGGTTTGAACTTGCCAAAGTCCTCGGTGAAGACTTTGAAGGCGCGCTCGATCGGTGCCTCGACCACGATCGAATGCCTGACGATTGTATCTGCTGCTTGCGTACTCATCATCACTCCTTTGGCTGCTGCTCCACGGCTTCCTTGTAGGCCGCGAGCGTTTTTATCCAGAACCGGTCCAGGTCGGCGCGCAAAGCCGCCAACCCATCGGGATCGACGCGATAGATGCGGTGCTTGCCGGCGGGTGTGTCGACCACGAGCCTGGCATCCTTCAGTACCTTCAGATGCTGCGAAACCGCGGACCGGGTGACCGGCAGAGCGCTTGCCAACTCGGTCACCGAACTCGGGTGTTCGACCAGCATCTCGAAGATCGCGCGCCTCGTCGTGTCGCCGAGAGCCGTCCAGCCGCTGTTTAAGTTAGTTTCCACTAACGTGTTAGTATCGGCTCACGCGTTAAATGTCAACTGGATCCTCATAGAGTTTCCAGCCAGTCTCGATTTCGAAACCAACTCGGAACGCTGGATTGGCGGTCTCGGCTCGATGAACATCCTTGGTGGCGCTGCCGCTCCGACTGTTCGGTCCCGACGGCTACGGCGGCGTCGGCCGGTCACTACCGCCCGTCAGTTCAGTTCGGCCTTCGCCTCATTTGGCTTTGCCGCGATGACGGGCTGGCGTAGGGACGTCCCACCAATGTGAATGAGTGTGGCTGTCGGCGCACTCGGCATTAGCGCGTTTGGCACTATCGCGGCTGCGCAACCGCGCTCCGAATGCGGCATCTCCACCGATGTCTCGTAGCGGCTCGTATCCTGAGAAGGTTTGCGCTTCCGCAGACAAAATCGCAGACAAACTAGTCGTGCTAGTCTGCGGCGCCCTGCTAAGT
>NZ_RZOI01000854.1:0-2328 GCF_004022645.1 Mesorhizobium sp. M4A.F.Ca.ET.020.02.1.1
CTATGCGGGCATCTCGTCCTACAACTCGCAACGCACGCGTGAGGCGGCCGACATATTGAAGCAGCTCGGCACGCCCTGCGTCATCCACCAGCCGAGCTATTCGATGCTCAACCGCTGGGTCGAGGAGGACGGGCTGCTCGACACGCTGGAAGGGCTCGGCGTCGGCTCGATCGTGTTCTCGCCGCTGGCGCAAGGCATGCTGACCGACAAGTATCTGGGCGGCATCCCGGAGGGCAGCCGCGCATCCCAGGGCAAGTCGCTCAGGCCCGCCTTCATCAACGACAAGACGATCACCAACATCAAGGCGCTGAACGCCATTGCCGGGCGTCGCGGCCAGACGCTGGCGCAGATGGCGCTGGCCTGGGTGTTGCGCAGGGGCCGGGTTACCTCGGCGCTGATCGGCGCCAGCCGGCCGGAACAGGTCGAGGATTGCGTCGGCGCGCTGAAGGCGCTCGACTTCAGCGATGCGGAACTGGCCGAGATCGACAGCTACGCGCGCGAGGCCGACATCAATTTGTGGGCAGCCTCGGCGGAACGCAAGGGCCCGCCACGCAAGTAGACGGCGCCGGCATGGCATGAAAGGAAACGGCGGGCTTTGCCCGCCGTTTCTGTTTTGAGAGCGGTGGCAGGCTCAGGGCTTGGCCGGCTTCTGAGCGGTGCCGACGCCCGCCTTGGGCTTTGCGGGCGCCGGCGTGGTCTTCATCTTCTCCTCGATCCAGCCGGAATAATTGGCCAGCCGCGTATAGATGCCGTAGGCGTTCTTGTGGCCGCAGGCCGCACTGCCGTCATTCGGCCCTTCGCCCCAGGAAACGACGCCAATCTGGACCGGGCCGTCGGCGCCGGCCATGAACAGCGGCCCGCCACTGTCGCCATTGCAGGCATCGCGCTCGCCGCTGGCGGTGCCGGCGCAGATCATGTTGCTGGTCAGCGGATCCGACATGTCGGCGGCAATGGCGCTGGCCGCCGCGTCGATGCCCTTTTCCGAATAGCGCATGCGGTGGGAGAGATCGCCAAGTGCCGCCTTCAGGTCGCGGGCGTAGATGTCCTTGATGCCGCTGTTGCAGGTCGCGTTCGGCTGCAGGTCGAGATCGGCGACCATCAGCGCCGTCGGGAAGGTGCCGTCCTGCATCTTGCCCCAACCGATGACCGTGGTCTTGCCGCTGTCTGGCGCTGCCTCATGGGCGACCTTGATCGTCGGCGCGTCCGCCGGCTCGGCCAGCCGGATCAGGCCGAGGTCGTTGTCCATCGTCTGCTCGCTGTAGCTCTCGTTGACGATGACCTCCACCGCCTTGTAGCGCTTGCCTTCGCCGAGATCGGTGGCGCCGGTGAGTACGGTAACCGCGCCGGCCGGGATCGGCCTGCCGTTGTCGACGAGGCAGTGCGCAGCCGTCAGCACCCATTGCGGCGCGATCAGGCTGCCCCCGCAGAATTGCGCGTCCGGCTGCGAGGCCGGGCTGGCGTCCAGCCTGTCGCTTGTCAGCAGCGCCACCTGGAAAGGAAAAGCGCCCTTCTCGGCCTCCTTGCCGCCATAGACGCGATCGGCACCGTCGGGGTTCTCGGCCTTGGCCTTGGCCCGTGCTTCCGCGACGCGCTTCATTGGCGAGACCGCCGCTTCCGGCCGGGCCGGCCCATCGGCAGCGTGGATGGCGTTGAGCGTCGCGAGCGCCGCGATGCCGGTCAGCAATGCTGTGGCGAGCGGCCTGAACCGATGGATGATGTTCACCATGACCTCCTGAGACGAACGTTCCCGAACAGGCCGGCCCGGCGCATGATCCGCTGCCGAGGCACTTCGAACGATCGGCCACGCAGCCCAGATCGGCGCGCGACCGGTCACAATACCGAAGTGCAACTACTGCTAATCGTGCCCGCGAGCAGAACCCGCTCAAAACCCTATAGCCCCCCACGGGCTACGTGGAAGCGATTTGTCGTTGCCAATGTTGGAATATTTTAGGCAGTATATCGCGCGGATGTTTTTGGCGGGGGCCTCAACTGACCGCGCGGAGCAATGTTCTGGTCGGCGGTTCCAAAGCTCGGTTTTGGGGCCACCACGATCTCGACAATATTTCTGTATCTTGATCCAGTCCTTGCTGACTTTTGGGAGAGTCTCACCGTGACAAAACTGACAAACACCATCATTGCGTCCGCATTTCTTTCCACCGCGATGTGGCTGGTGCCGGCCTTCGCCGCCGACCCCGGCACCGCGAATGCCGGCAATGGCGAAAGCATGCGCGATGGGGGATCGGGCGACTACACGCCGGGGCGGGCAAAGCCGATCGCGCCGCCGAAACTGACCGAGGACGAGGCCAGCCGCGCCGCGCCGCTCGCCGA
>NZ_RZOI01000855.1:0-2310 GCF_004022645.1 Mesorhizobium sp. M4A.F.Ca.ET.020.02.1.1
GGGCCGGGAGGGGTCGGGACGACTGGGCTTAACGTCTCTTCCTGCGGTCGTTCTTCAGGGTGTCGGCGCGTGTCGCGGAGGACCCCACCCCCGGCCTGCGGCCGGACCCTCCCCTCAAGGGGGAGGGGGACGACGCCGTGGCCCGGCTGATAATACCCTGCCTTCGGCACTCTAACCGGCTCGGCCACCGCCGTGTCTGACCCAGCCAGCCGCGCCAGCCTCTTCACCAGCGCTGTCATATTGGCCGGGCCGCCTTCGCGGAAATAGCCGAGCAGGGCGTCCAGTTCGGCGCGTGGCAGGGTCGAGCCCTCGATCAGCCGGAGGTCCTCGTCGTGGCTTTCGCCGGGCAGCAGCGCCAGCTTGATGCCGCGTTCGCGCGCGACCGCGGCGAGCTGGTCGCAGCCGTAGCGCCACCAGTCATAGCCGCCGAGGATGCGGACCAGGATGACCTTGGCATGGCGGGCGACGCTGTCGATCCAGAGGTCGACCGACATCGGATGGCGGAGATCGCGCAACGCGGCGAGCCGCATTGAGGGCAATCGTTCCGCGTCGGCCTTCCATGCAGCCGCGAGCCCCGAGAGATCGCTGTCGGTGAAGGACAGCGCCACGACATCCGCAGGCGTCTGCCTGAGATCGACAGGCTCGGCGAGATCGTCGAGCGAGGCGGATGTGGTGGTGAGGATGTGCATGGCGGTTCGGGTTTGCCTCAGCCGGCGAGGATACGCTCGATCGCCGGGCGGTTCAGCCCCTTCAGGCCGATGACGACGAGGCGCGAGCGACGGTCGTCTTCGGCGGTCCAGGCGCGGTCGTAGTAGTGGTTGACGCGCGGCCCGACGGCCTGCAGCAAAAGCCGCATCGGCTTGCCGCCGACCTCGACGAAACCTTTTACGCGCAGCACGTTTTCCTCTTCGGCGGCGGCGGCGACGCGTTTTGCGAGCTCGTCCGGATTGGCGATCGATGGAATGTCGACAATGAAAGTGTCGAAGTCGTCATGTTCGTGGTCGAATGCGCCGTCATGATGGGATTTGCGATTCTCGATGTCGTCCTCGACGGCAAGACCAAGCCCCAGCAGCAGGGAAGGATCGACCTTGCCGTGCGACGTCGGCACGATCTTCACGGCGCGGGCGGAGTGTTCGTTGATGATGGCGTTGGCGCGGGCCGAACCGGCGGCGTCCATCAGGTCGCTCTTCGACAGGATGATCAGGTCGGCGCAGGCGACCTGATCTTCGAACACTTCCTCGACCGGATCGTCGTGGTCGAGCGTCTCGTCTTGCGCGCGCTGCGCCTGCAGGGCGTCCATGTCGTTGGCGACGCGGCCTTCGGCCAGTGCCGGGCCATCGACCACGGCGATGACGCCATCGACGGTCACGCGGCTCTTCACGCTCGGCCACTGGAAGGCCTGGACCAGCGGCTTGGGCAGAGCGAGGCCGGAGGTTTCAATCAGGATGTGGTCGACCTTCGGCGTCAGCGACAGGATCTGGTCGAGCGCCGGCACGAAATCGTCGGCGACGGTGCAGCAGATGCAGCCATTGGCCAGTTCGACGATGTTCTCCTCCGGACAGGTGTCAATGCCGCAGCCCTTCAGGATCTCGCCGTCAATGCCGATATCGCCAAACTCGTTCACAATGATCGCAATACGCTTGCCGCCGGCGTTTTCCAGGAGGTGGCGGACCAGTGTCGTCTTGCCGGCGCCGAGGAAGCCGGTGACGACGGTGCAGGGAACACGTGAGACGGAAGCGGTCATGGTCAGTCCTTCAGCAGATCGAGGGGAGGGATGCGGGCAACAAGGCCGCGCTTCAGGGAATCGGGCCGGCCGCGCCACGGGATGAGGCCGTCGGTCGAGGTGGCGAAGAGCTTGGCGCAGGTGACGAGGTCGGTGCCACTGGTCGCATCCAGATCGCCGAAGACGTAGCTCCAGCAGCCATCGCGCAGAAGTGCCGCGCTCAGTCGGCGCTTACAATTGCCGAGGCATTCGACGGTGCGGATGTTGATCTTTTCGCCGGAAGCCGCCCGGCGCGTGTCCTCGGCGAGCAGCGCGCCGGCGCGCGGATGGGCATCGGAACCGGTCTCGTCGCGGCAGGACGAGCAGACGATGACGGTCACGCCGGCCGGACCATCGTCGTCGCCGGACGGTAAGTCCGCTCTATCAGCCGGAAAACTGCTGTCGCGCTCCAAATCAGGCTCCTTGCCCGGAAACCCGCCGGGCGATCGGATTCTTTTCTCGCAGACGGCAGGTCTCCTGGCTCGCGGGTCATCGCCTTGGTTAGCCGCCTTCCCGGGGAACATCCCAGTGGCTTTCGGCCTTGGCTC
>NZ_RZOI01000856.1:0-2309 GCF_004022645.1 Mesorhizobium sp. M4A.F.Ca.ET.020.02.1.1
GGCTGCTGGTGCCGGAGCGTCCGGCCTCGATCGGCCAGGTGCGCTATGGCGCCGATCCGGATGACGTGCCGCCGGTATCGCCCGCCTCGCAGGGCAATTTTCTGGCGCACACGCTCAGCACGTTGCGCCGCGCCGCCGGCACGCGGGTGTTCTGGTACCTGTTCGCCACCTTCTTCATCTGCGGCTTCACCACCAACGGGCTGGTCGGCACGCATCTCATCGCCTTCTGCGGCGACATGGGCATCGGCGAGGTGCAGGCGGCCGGCCTGTTGTCGATGATGGGCATCTTCGACCTGATCGGCACGACGCTGTCGGGCTGGCTCACCGACCGCTTCGACCCGCGCAAACTGCTCGGCGTCTACTATGCCATCCGCGGCCTGTCGCTGATCTACCTGCCCTATTCCGGCTTCTCGGCGGTCAGCCTGATCATCTTCGCCGTGCTCTATGGGCTCGACTGGATCGCCACCGTGCCGCCGACGCTGAGGCTCGCCAACGAGGCCTTCGGCGACCGCCGCGGGCCGATCGTGTTCGGCTGGATCGTCGCTGGCCACCAGGTCGGCGCGGCGGCGGCCGCGGCGTTCGGCGGCACGATGCGCGAGCTGCAGGGCAATTACGAGCTGGCCTTCCTGATCGCCGGCATGACGGGCATCGCGGCGGCCTGCATCTCGCTCTTGATCAACACGAGCAAGCCGGCCTTCGAGCCGGAGCCGCAGCCGGCGTAGGACACGACTGCCCCTTCTCCTCTTGTGGGAGAAGGTGTCGCCGAAGGCGACGGATGAGGGGTGTTCCAGAGGACACCGACGTCCCATTCCTTCCAGTACCCCTCATCCGTCTCGGCGCTATCGCGCCGATCCACCTTCTCCCCCGGGGGGAGAAGGTAAAGACACCTGTTGGTTGTCAGAAAAACTTCATGGTTCCGAGATGCGCCTGAAACATTGAGGCGGGAGCTTGGCGGTCCCGTTCAATGCCATCCCGGAGACAGCCATGAACAAGATCTCGATGACCCGCCGCGCCTTCGTCACCTCGGCGAGCGCGTTCGGCCTGGTCGGCGCCTCGGGCCTCGCGCTGCCCTATTATTCGCGCGCCAGCCAGCGTCCGGCCTTCACCCATGGCGTCCAGTCGGGCGACGTCGATGCTGGAAGCGGCATGGTGTGGACGCGCACGGACCGCCCGGCGCGGGTGATGTTCGAAGTCTCGTCGACGGAGAGCTTCGCCAACGCGACCAGGCTCGCGCCGCTCGATACGTCGCCGGCCAGCGACTACACGGTGAAGCGGCTGCTCACCGATCTCGCCGCCGACCAGGACATCTTCTACCGCATGACGGCCGCCGATCTCGCCGACGTCAACGCCGTCTCCGAGCCGATCGTCGGCCGGTTCCGCACTGCGCCGGCCTCCAAGCGCGACATTCGCTTCGCCTGGTCGGGCGACACCGCCGGCCAGGGCTGGGGCATCGACGAGACCGGCATGAAGACCTACGCCACCATCGGTAAGCACACGCCCGATTTCTTCCTGCACTCCGGCGACACGATCTATGCCGACGGCGTGATGAAGGATGAGGTCGACCTGCCCGGCGGCGGCAAATGGAAGAACGCCGTGCTGATCGACGAGAAGCGCAAGGTGGCGCAGACGCTCGACGAATACCGGGCGCAGTGGAAATACAACATGATGGACAAGAACGTGCTGGGCCTCTCCGCCATCTGCCCGACCTTCTACCAGTGGGACGACCACGAGGTCGTCAACAATTGGTCGGATTCGAAGGACCTCAGCAGTGACGACCGCTATTCGGAAAAATCCATCCATGTGCTGGCGGCGCGCGCGGCGCGCGCCTTCCACGAGATGACGACGATCCGCTATGAGCCGGCCGAGCCCGGCCGCGTCTACCGCAAGATCGCCTACGGGCCGCTGCTCGACGTGTTCTTCCTGGACATGCGCTCCTATCGCGGCCCGAACGGCCCGGACATGCAGGACACGATGACGCCGGAATCGCGCATGCTGGGCGAGCAGCAGACCAAGTGGCTGAAACGCGAGCTGACCAATTCAAGGGCGACCTGGAAGATCATCGCCGCCGACATGCCGCTTGGCCTCGTCGTCTGGAACGACGGCACCAAGAAAGTGGGCGCAGAGGCCGTCAGCAACGGCGACAACGGCCTGCCCAAAGGGCGCGAACTCGAGATCGCCGACCTGCTGCGCTACATCAAGAATGCCGGCATCAGCAACACGGTGTGGCTGACGGCCGACGTCCACTACACGGCCGCGCACTACTACAACCCCGACAAGGCGCAGTTCCAGGACTTCAATCCGTTCTGGGA
>NZ_RZOI01000857.1:0-2296 GCF_004022645.1 Mesorhizobium sp. M4A.F.Ca.ET.020.02.1.1
AGACGGAGCTGCTGTTCCAGCAGATCCGCAAGCTCAAGGCCGAAGGCATGTCCTTCATCTACATCAGCCATCGCCTCGACGAGATCGCGCAGATCGCCGATCGCGTGGTGGTGATGCGCGACGGCCGCATCGTCGCCCGGCACGAGCGCGCCGACATCCCGGTGCGCACCGTGGTCGAGCAGATGGTCGGGCGCAGCGTCGAGCGCATGTTCCCCAAGCTGTCGCCGCCGCGCGATGAGACGCTGCTCGAAGTCGAGAATCTGTCGTCGCCGGACAAGAGCTTCAACACCGTCAGCTTTTCGGTGAAATCAGGCGAGATCCTTGGCATTGCCGGGCTGATCGGCGCCGGGCGCACGGAGCTGGTGCGGGCGATCGCCGGCGCCGACCCAATCTCTTCCGGTGCGGTGCGGGTGGCCGGCATGCCTCTGCATCTCAGCGGCCCGGCCGCAGCGATCAAGGCCGGGGTCGTGCTGGTGCCGGAAGATCGCAAGGCGCAAGGCGTGGTGCTGGAGCAGACGATCGGCGAGAACCTGGCATTCGGCAATTTCGACCATGTCGCGCCGAAGGGCTGGGTGTTTCCCAAGGCAGTGCAGAAATTCGCCGAGGCCGGCATCTCCCGGCTCGGCGTCAAGGGCAAGCCCAACCAGGCGGTCTCAAAACTTTCCGGAGGCAACCAGCAGAAGGTGATCATCGCCAAATGGGTGTCACGGCCCCCCAAGGTGTTCATTCTCGACGAGCCGACGCGCGGCATCGACGTTGGAGCCCGCGCCGCGATCTACGACGTCATCGCCGACCTCGCCCGCTCCGGCATGGCGGTGGTGGTGGTGAGCTCGGATCTCGAGGAGGTGCTGGGGCTCTCGCACCGCGTGCTGGTCCTGAGCCGCGGCCGCCAGCGCGGCATCCTCGAGCGCAGCGAAGCCAGCAATGTCGCGGTGATGGAGCTTGCGACAAGCTGATATCGACGTGAGGAACCCGGGGAATCGAAACTTGGCGCAGCAGGTGATAGCCTCCCAGGCACCGGATCGCGCGGGGCGCCAACAAAGTGTTGGCGCCCTTTGATTTCGCGAGAGCCGGCAGGAGGGAACCAATGACCAAACTATTCGATCTCAGTGGCGACGTTGCGCTGGTGACGGGCGCCGGCAGCGGCATCGGCCAGGCGATCGCCATCGGCCTCGCGGAAGCCGGCGCCGATATCGCCTGCTTCGGCCACAGCTCGAAGGGCGGGCTGGAAGAGACCGCGCAAAAGATATCGGAGCTCGGCCGCAAGGCGCTGGTGCTGACCGGCTCGGTGACCTCCGAGAGCGACCTGTCGGCGGCGATCGAGCGCCTGGAGAAAGAACTCGGCGCGCTGACCATTGCCGTCAACAATGCCGGCATCGCCGGCGCCGAGCCCGCCGAGACGCTGTCGCTGGAGAAATGGCAGAAGCTCTACGACGTCAATGTCAGCGGCGTGTTCCTGTCGTGCCAGGCCGAGGCGCGCGTCATGCTGCCGCGCCGCAGGGGGTCGATCATCAACATCGCCTCGATGTCGGGCTCGATCGTCAATCGCGGGCTGACGCAGGCGCACTACAATTCCTCGAAGGCGGCCGTGATCCACATGTCGAAAAGCCTCGCCATGGAGTGGGCCGACCGCGGCCTGCGCGTCAACGTCGTCAGCCCCGGCTACACGCTGACGCCGATGAACAAGCGGCCGGAGGTGGCCGAGCAGATAAAAATCTTCAAGCGCGACACGCCGATGGGCCGCATGGCGACGCCGGAAGAGATGGTCGGGCCGACCGTGTTCCTGGCGGCCAGCGCCTCGAGTTTCGTCACCGGCATCGACCTCATCGTCGATGGCGGCTTCGTCTGCTGGTAGGAGAGAAGATGCAGAAGCGCTTTGAAGGAAAGACGGCGGTCGTCACGGGCGCCAGCGGCGGCATCGGCGCTGCCATGGCAAGACGCTTCGCGGCGGAGGGCGCCGCGGTCGTGGTCAGCGCCATCGATCCGCGTGTCGACGAGGTCGCGGCAGGCCTCAAGGCGGCGGGCGCGAAGGTCGCGTCAATGCGCATGGATGTAACCAGGAAGGGCGAGGTCGCGGCGCTCTACGACCTCGCCGAAAAGGAATTCGGCCGCGTCGACATCTCGGTGCAGAACGCCGGCGTCATCACCATCGCCAGGATCGAAGCGATGACCGAGGCCGAGTGGGACAAGGTGCTGGCGGTGAACACCAAGGGCGTGTTCCTGTGCTGCCAGGAAGCGATCGGGCGCATGCGCAAGCATGGCGAGGGCGGCCGGCTGATCAGCACCGCTTCGGGCC
>NZ_RZOI01000858.1:0-2293 GCF_004022645.1 Mesorhizobium sp. M4A.F.Ca.ET.020.02.1.1
GGGTCAGGTAAGTCCGCTGTCGCGATATCCCTTGCGGCGCTTCGTGCGCTCGAGCCGGCTGAAGGCGTTGGTCGCGGCGTCGTCGCTGTCGAACGTCTCCATCATCGACTGTCCGTTTGTGCCGATCCTGCCCCAGTTGCGCATGACGGAAGCGCCGCCGAACAAGGTCGGCTGGATGGTGAGCATATAGAAACGCCGCATGTTCCGTGACGGGTCGATGCGGCGAAGATGAACTAGCCCTGTTTTCTCGTGATCCATGGCCAGAGTCTCGTTTCCTTCGGAAGCGGCGTCCAACGACATTGCTGAATCGATCCGGTTCGACCGATTCGTGGAGATGATGGATCGCGGCGTCGGCCGACGCATGGTTGGCTTGTCTTCGGTAAGGAAGCGTTGGGCGAGGCCCTTCGGGCACGGCTCTACTCGCGCCCCAAATGGCGCTCCCGGAGCCCGCAAGCGGTCTCCGCGCATTCGCGTGACGATCCTCTCGCGAAGGTCGGCCCGCCGGCGCGCATCCCCGACGACTGCAGCGCGAAGCGGGCGCGTGACCGGCTGGTCGCGGGCGGGCGGGCACTGTGCACGCCGGGATTTGCCTCTTTTTCCTTTATGACTGACCTGAGCGGTCGCGTTCGCCCACCAATCCTTCGATCATGCCGAGCAGGCTGGATGCCGTCGATGCCGGCATGTCCAAGATACGCAACATCAGCTTCAATTTGTCGTCGGCTTCCTTCCGGGTTTCCCCGAACAGGTGAGGGGCTGCTGCGTGAATCATCTCCACCGGCGAACAGTCGAGAATTTCGCAAAGATGGATCAGCCGCGTCGCCTGGAGCTTGGAGAAGGCCCGCTCATAGCGCGCGAAGATGGTCTCGTGCAGGCCGATCATTGTACCCATCTGCGCGCGGTTCAGCCGCTTGGCGTCGCGGTGCTCGCGGATGAACTGGCTGAATATTTGCTCCATTTCGCCAAAGCTTCGAATACCCTCAAAGCCGGGCTTCCTGTAGATCGGCTTTTCCGATTCCTCATCGGTCGTTTCGACGAGCCCCTGCTCCTCGATGTATTTTTGAACATCCTTGATCGCCATGGCGGCGGCTTCTGCCCGTTCCTGTTGCCCAAAAAATGCACGTCGGTCTGACGTGCGCATTCGCCCCTATCAGCTCAATTCATTAGAAAGCAGAGCCAATTTGACATTAGTAGCAGGAAAATTAGCCTCGGATCAAATCATCCGTCTTCCTCAAGCGCCGATCTCATCGAGGTATCTGACGATCGCCGCTTCGATAATCGCCTGCATCGACGTTTCCGTGTTGAACGATGCCAGCTTCAACCGGCGTTTTGTCTGCCGGTCGAGACTTACATTGACGAAGAAGTTTTCTCCCTTCACCCGCTCGCGTTTCACCCGCCGCAGTGCCTTTCTTGCCTCCTGCCGGATGTCGATTTCGACCTCCGGCTTGCTGCTTGGCGGTTCCGGCGATCTGGTCGCTATGTCTTGTTGGCGCACGTTGACGGGGCCAGCGGCGATCTGCTTTCGAGGCGCTGTCGCGAACTCATCAAGCGACAGGTTTTCCCGGCGGCTCATTCCACTTCCCCATTTTCACCGCCAAGGTTGAGAAGCGTATCGATCTCTTCGACGACGCTCCGCGTCTCGCGGCGGGCCTTGGCGACTGCCTCGGTCAAATCCTGCATCTGCAGCGTGCCGATGCCGTTCTGGATGTCCTTGTAGACGTTGCGCTCCATCACCTCGGTCCGAAACAGATAGGTGCCGACCTTGTCCTCGATGATCGGACGAATCTTGCGATAAAGCTCGGTATGACGAACGGTCAGCGAGACGCGCGTCCGCAGCACGCCATGCCGGCAATCGCGACCGAGCGCGTCGTTGACGCGCAGGACGGACTCGAAACAGTCGATCGCCCCGAGCACCTCCCGCTTCGATGCCTGGATCGGCGAGATCACCAGGTCGGACCATCCGATCACCGGATCGATGATCGCGGTGTCCTCTCCCGGCGTGTCGATCAGAACGGAGTCAAAACTGTCGGCTGCTCGATCCAGAAAGGCGCTAACCGCTTTGGCGGTCTTATGGCCAAGGACATCTATCCCCTCTGCCTGCGCTTCCTTTTCCCGGCAGTCGCTCCACCACTTGGTCAAATTGCTGCGGGCATCCATGTCGACCATCGCGACGGTGAGGCCCCGCAAGGCATATTCGCCGGCGATGTTCATGAGCGCGGTGGTCTTTCCTGCGCCACCCTTGCCGTTGATGGCGGCGATCACGGTCGGCATCCTGCATTCTCCTACAAATATGTGT
>NZ_RZOI01000859.1:0-2289 GCF_004022645.1 Mesorhizobium sp. M4A.F.Ca.ET.020.02.1.1
CGGCTTCCGCACCCGATCAGCAACCCGCCCCACCCGCGCCGGCTGCAACCGACGACCAGCAAGGCGACCTGGACAACGAACTCCAGCAGGCGCCCGACGAGAGCGAAACGCCTGACGGTCCGGCGCCCAAGGCAGATGCCGACGATCCGGAGGCTGGCTGGGGTGAGACCGTCGATCAGGGCGAAGCCGCCCTTCCCGCCTTCAAGAAGACCGAGATCGAGAACAATACGACCGTCGCGACCGTCGCCAGCGAGTACCAGCGCTTCGAGGCGACCGAAGACACGTTCGTGAAAATCCTCAATGACCGCAGCCTGGACAGCGTCGTGCTTGACGCGCATTTCTCGGCCGACGATGCGAAACTCGCCGGCGAGGCGCTGAAGGCACTGTTCAAACGGGAAAGCCTGGAACCGGGCCATGTCGTGGCCATGCGTGGCTTCAGGCCGACGCGCGAAGCGACGACAGCGTCGCTCATGCAGGTTTCGATCTACGCCAGGAACGTCTATGTCGGGACACTGACGCGCAACGCCGAGGGAGCGTTCGTGTCGGGCGTCGACCCATGGGTCCGCGAGGATCTATTCAACTATTCAGGCGCATCCGACGAGGGCGGGCCCAAGCGCCAGTATCGTCTGCTCGACGCGATCTATTCGACGGCCGCACGCAACAAGGTTCCGACCAGCGTAATCGGCGAGGCGATCATGTATCTGTCGCGGGGGCAGGATCTCGACGCCTTCGCCAGTGAAGACCAGCGCCTGGTGCTGATCTATTCGCAAACGCCTCGCGGCCAAAGCGAGATCTCCGGACGGGTCCTCTATGTCGGCGTCCAGGGCACCGAGAAAAGCCTCGACTGTTTCGTTTTCCAGCAAAGCGACGGCCAGTTTGCGTGCGTCACCGGCAATGACGAGGTTCGTTCGCTGGCCGTGACCAACGGCATGGTCACCCCGGTGAGCGGGGTCATGACCTCGACCTTCGGCCCGCGCAAGCACCCGATCCTCGGCACGGTTCGGATCCATAAGGGCGTCGACTGGGCTGCTCCGATCGGTACACCAATCATGGCCGCCTTCGATGGCGAGATCACTTTTCAGGGCGATGGCGGCAGCTATGGCAATCTGGTGAAGATTTCACATCCCAACGGGCGCGAGACGCGCTACGCGCATATGCAGAAATTCGCGCTCGCGAGCGGCGTCGGCACCAAGGTGAAGGCCGGCGACGTCATTGGCTATATCGGCACCACCGGGCTTTCGACCGGCCCGCATCTGCATTTCGAGCTCTACCAGGCCGGCGTGGCGATCGATCCGCTGGGAACGGTCACCACGGTTGCCAGCTACGTTTCAGGCGGTTCTGGCGGGTCCGGCGATGCTGCCGTCGAGACGCTGACCGACCGCATCGTCCATGTCGAAAGCGGCGGCAGCGCGCGGGCCAAGAACCCGCTTTCCTCCGCGACCGGCGCCGGCCAGTTCATCACCAAGACCTGGATCCGGATGATGAACACCTACAGGCCAGATCTCGCCCGCTCGCTGTCGACCGCCGACCTGCTCGCGCTTCGCTACGACGCCACGCTGTCGCGCGAGATGGTGCGCAACCTGGCGCGCGAGGGCGAGGCCTATCTCCGCGCCCGCGGGCACCAGATCACCGCCGGGCGGCTCTATCTCTGTCATTTCCTCGGCATGGAAGGCGCGGCCCAGGTGCTGGCGGCGCCGGGCTCGACGCAACTGAGCGCGGTGCTCGGATCGGCCGTCATCCAGGCCAACCCGTTCCTAACCGGCAAGACGGCCAGCTACGTCATGGACTGGGCGGAACGGAAAATGGGCCAGAAGGTCGCCCGGGTCGCCACCGACGCGGGCCAGCAGACGACGACCACGACCGAGATCCGCCAGACGTCGCCGGAATTCGAAAAGTACAAGCAGGCCCTCACCGCCCTCATTAGCTCGGTTCAGAACACTCTTTGACCGCCCCTCGACCGGTGGGGTCGTTGGTGTTCCCCCTGCCAGGTGCTATTATCGGCGAACTTTTTTGGGCCTTTTGTGAACCAAAACTGTGGCCGGGGTCACAGACGCCCAGAAGCCATTTTTGGCAGAAGCGACTTGTGTCGCGGATGAATTTTAGCATGTGCAGACACCACTAGCGCGCCCCGTTGGGGCGGAGGGCTGACCCATGAAAGCGTTCGCCGTCTTTCTGAGCGGATTTATCCTGTTTGTCCTGGCCTCGCTCGCCGCCCAGGCCGCCGCGCCCGACAGCGTCGCGCCCGACCCCAAACGCGTCGCGCTGGTGATCGGCAACAGCAAATACGTC
>NZ_RZOI01000085.1:0-13852 GCF_004022645.1 Mesorhizobium sp. M4A.F.Ca.ET.020.02.1.1
CCTTCAGCGCATAGTCGACGCCGAAGATGCAGCCTTCGGTGCGCTTGTTGGACAGCCGGTCAAGGCGGCCAGCCTCTCCCGGCTTCAGGGACGGTTCGAAATCGCCGCCAGAAAAACCGAGCAGTTGCGGGAAAGCGAGAAGATGGCCGAGGTCGCCGCACAGCGACGGAAGGTGGAGTTGTCGGTAGCCCGCAAGCATCATCGCGCAAGCATGAAGGCCGTAGTGAAGCTGGATGGGCTTCTGGAGCAATTGAGCAAACGCACCGCGCGTCGTCGCCTGGCGCTTGCCGAACTTTCCGAGGAAGAGGAGCGCGGCCCACCGCGCCCGCCCACAGAACGATAACCCAATCTGTGACTGTGACTATGGATGTGATGCCTCAAGCCTTCGCCCCGGCAAAAACGAAAGCGCGGGTAAAACCAGCGAAACGCACGACCACACAGTCGCGCATTGGCGAACGGCTGACGCTGGAATCTGTTGCGGCTGTGGACGTTGGCGCATTGAACGCCTTCTACCGCCGCCGTGCTCCCGCCGAGATAACGATTGCAGGAAAGGCGGTGGCGATCGCCGCCGCCTGGTCGGCGTCGAACCCTGAGAACCAGCAGCTGTGGACCATCGCGTTCATGGTCGGAGACACGACGGGTAAATTGCGCCTGCCGCTTTCCGTCGTTGAACAGGGCTTCGCCAGGGCCGACGACCTAGCCGACATGAAACGATTGGCGCCCGCCCACGCCGCACTGCTGTTGGAGGCCGCGTTCGAAGTCGATCTCGAATGGATCGAGGGCAGACTGGGTGGGACGATCACGATCACCTCGGTCGCACCAGGAGACACCACTCCGGACGATCCCTCATTCGCCTTTGTCCTGACCGGCAAGGATGAAACCATAGTCTGCGTCCTGAACACCAAAGACGCAGGCCTGGCGGCGCGGTTCGGCCGCCTTCTCGACGAGCTCGGCAAGGCGAGGCCGCCGATCCCAGCCGAATTTCCGCTGCCGGTCTGCCTTCGGCGTGGCCCGCTTGCGATCACCCTTGGCGAGCTTCGAAGCCTGCAGGCTGACGATGTGGTGCTTTTCAAGGACGCGGAAGAGGAACGCATGGCGGCACTCATCATTGCCGAGCGCCTTTATGCGCCGGTGGCGTTGACCGCCGGCGGGCCGCAATTGCTTGCCGCGCCGACTGCAATCGCTGGATCGAATTGGGAGTGGAGCATGAACCAGAACACGCCGCCGCCGGCCGGCCAGACTTTGGAAGAGTCGACCCTGGACGAGCTGCCGGTCGCACTCGCCTTCGAGATCGGCCGCACGGCAATGCCTCTGGGCGAAGTAAGGCAGCTTGCGCCCGGTGCAGTGGTTGCGCTCGCCGATGTGACGGAGGCGAATGTGGACATCATCGCCAACGGCAAGCGTGTCGGCCGTGGCGAGATTGTGCGCATCGGAGAAAGCCTGGGCGTGCGAATCCTCCGCATGTTCGACAATGCTTGAGAATTCGCCCAACCTGCTCGGCATTCTGATCGCCGTCGGCTTCGTCGGGCTGCTGCCGCTGGCGGTCGTCACGATGACGGGCTTCCTGAAAATCTCGGTCGTGCTGTTTCTGATCCGCAATGCGCTCGGCGTCCAGCAGATGCCTCCCAATCTTGTACTCTATGGTATAGCGCTCGTGCTCACGGTCTACGTCACGACGCCGTTGCTGAGCGAGATGTCGGGGCGGCTTCAGGAGGGGCAGGTCCAGTTCCAGACCACGGATGATCTGGCCAGGGCGGCACAACTGGTCAGGGAACCGTTGCAACGACACCTTATGAAATTCACCCAGCCGCAAGAGCGGCAGTTCTTTCTCGATGGAACGACCCGCCTGTGGCCGGAACAGGCGCGCCAGAATCTCAAGGACGACGATCTCTCGATCCTTGTTCCCGCCTTTGTCGCCTCCGAGCTGACCCGTGCCTTCGAGATCGGCTTCCTGCTTTATCTCCCTTTCCTCATCATCGACATCGTCGTCGCCAACGTCCTGATGACGCTGGGTATGATCATGGTCTCGCCGGTCCTCATTTCGATCCCGCTGAAACTGTTCCTTTTCGTCGCCATCGATGGCTGGTCGCGGCTGATGCATGGCCTCATCCTGAGCTATGGCTGACGCCGCCGGGGGTTTTGCATGAGCAATGACTTCATCCTGGCGAAGGTCCAAGGCGCGCTTTGGACGGTGCTGTTCGCGTCCAGCCCGGCGATCATCGCGGCGCTGGCGGTCGGCATCCTTGTCGGACTTGCCCAGGCGCTGACGCAGATTCAGGACCAGTCCTTGCCGCAGACGATCAAGCTCGTCGTGATCCTTTTGGTCATCATCGTCTTCGGTCCGCTGCTTGGCCAGCAGATCGCCGAGCAGGCCTCGACGGCGCTGGACGAGTTCCCCGTCGTCACGCGTTGAGGCGCGCCGATGCCGGTCGAACCACTCTTCGCATCCATCAAGGAGCTTCAGTTCTATCTGCTGGCAGGCGCATTCGCGCTCGCACGCATGACCGGTTTCATGCTGCTGATGCCGCTCTTTTCGCGGGTGCCGCTATCCGGGCTTCTGCGCAACGGCGTGGCTCTGGCGCTGGCCGTTCCGGTCTTTCCGATGATCGTGAACAAACTGACGAACACCGACATTACGACGACGATGATCGTCGTCTACATGCTCAAGGAGGTCGTAGTCGGAGTAACGCTCGGGCTGGCGATGGGCATACCGTTCTGGGCGGCGGAGGCCGCCGGCGATATCCTTGACCTGCAGCGCGGCTCGACGATGGGGACGCTGATCGATCCGATGATGACCCACGAGACGAGTGCCACCGGCACCTTGCTCGCGGTCATCATGGTCACGGTCTATCTGGCCGCCGGCGGCTTCGAACTTTCCCTGACCAGCCTCTATGACAGCTATGGTCTTTGGCCGATCGACCAACTCCTGCCCGTCTTCAGCAAGGATGCTGCCGCGATATTCCTCGGTCTGCTGAATCGCATCCTGATGATGGCGCTGACGCTCGTCTTCCCGCTCATCATCTGCATGCTCTTGTCCGACATTGTGCTTGCCTTCCTGGCACGCGCTTCGCCACATCTGAACGTCTTTGCGCTTTCGCTGGTGGTCAAGACGCTGGTCTTCAGTCTCGTCTTCGTGCTCTACGCGGCGTTTCTGCTGTTTTACATGAATCGGGACCTTGGCTTCCTGCACGAAGCCGGCCGCCAGATAGAAGCTATTGGCTGCCGCAGTTGTCAGTGAACAGAAGCTTTATTCGCAAACGCTAATGATAACGACAGCCACGATTGGCCGACCAATAAATACAATTTATCATTGAGGAAAGATTCTGACGATTTGACAAGCGGTCGACCCGCCGATGATCTTACGCGCTCTCGACGTGCCGCTGAACGTGCATCTCCATTGGAAGCCAATGCCTCGCCAGATCACTTCATTGTTCTATGACAATTTGCGACTGGTCGATGCGGATAGGCTGCGCAGGCTGGTTAGGATGGGTGCCTATGAAGGGCACACAGGAGGGCTTGCGCGCGGCAAGCTCCAGGCCAATGTCGTGATAGTGCCCCGCAGCTTCGCTGGCGATTTCCACCGGTTCTGCGTGCGCAACCCAAAACCGTGTCCATTGGTGGGCGTGAGCCGAGCCGGCAGTCCATTGCTCCCGGCATTGGGCGATATCGACATCCGCACCGATGCCCCCCAGTACAACATCTATTACTTCGGGGAGCTGATCCGCCAGAAAACGGACATCATCGATCTGTGGCGAGAAGACTTTGCCGTTTTCGCGCTGGGCAGTTCGCTTACCGTCGAAGCCGCCTTTGCCGGGAAGGGCATCCAGCTCCGCAGCATCGGATGCGGCAAAGCCTTGCCCAAATTCCGAACCAGGATCGAGACGCTTGGCGTCGGCCCGTTTGGTGGCGAAATGGTCGTCTCCATGCGCCCGATAAGGCGTTGCGACGTCGACAAGGTTCGCGCCCTCACCGCACGCTTCCCGCATGCACACGGCTCTCCCATCCATGTCGGAGAGCCGACGATTATCGGGATAAAGGACTTGATGGCTCCCGACTGGGGCGATGCGGTCGAAATCATGGACGGGGAGGTCCCTGTATTTTGGGCCAGTAGCCTGACCGCCCAAGATGCGCTCGCTCGTGCCGAACTCGAAATCTCGATCACCGTGTCGCCGGGGCACATGCTGATCACGGACTTGGATGCACGAGCAGATGCGGGCGCTTTCAAGGTCTTTTAGCAAGCGCAGGGTGGCCATCTTCGATCTTTCAAGAGGTCGAGACTGCGCGGACCCCACATAAAGCCCCCCGTCATTCGGCTGCATGCTCTTGCAGTCTCTCGAATACAAAAAGCTTGCCTTTACGCGCGCTGTCCTCAAGCGGGTGCGCCTTTGCCAGGTGCGCCGCAATGACGCTGGCCAGCATGCAGCCCGTCCCGCGCATCGATGCGGCAAGGCGCGGCGTGTCGAAACGGATCGGTTCTTGATTGGAGCGCAACAGGATATCGGTCGATCGGGGTCCCGAAGCATGACCCCCCTTGATCAACACGGCCTGCGCACCAGCGCCCAGCAAGTCCTGACTCTGCCTGACCGCGCCACCCTCGTCGGCAGCGCACTCAGCGCCCACAAGCAGCGCCAGTTCGAAGAGGTTGGGCGTGATCAGGCGGCAAAGTGGCATCAGGTCGCGCTTCATGACGGCGATGGCGCCGGCTTCCAGCAGCACCCTGCCTGATGTTGACGCCAGCACTGGGTCGAGTACTGCCGGAACCCCTGGATTTTCACGTAAAACGGCTGCAACGGCAACGACGGTCTCAGCCGTCGCGAGCATGCCGATCTTAATCGCCTCTACCCTGTTCGCCTGCAGCGCGGCGTGCATCTGCTTGGCCACCAGCCAGGGTGGCGAATTGTGGATTTCCATGACGGCGTCGTGCGTCTGCACGGTTAGCGCGGTGACAGCCAGGCAGGTGCGCACACCAATGGAACACATCGTCTCGATGTCGCGTGCAATCCCGGCGCCTCCGCTGGAATCCGATCCGCCAACGACAAGCACATGTGGGTCTTGCCCTAGCGCCATCGTTCTGTCTTTTCGATCCATTCCCGCGTGCGCGCCTCGGAATTGGCATTCAACGTGATGTCGGTGACCACTGCTGCGCTGTCAGCACCAGCAGCGAAGACACCGCCGAGCCGGTCGGGGTCGAGGCCGCCGATCGCGACCAACGGGATCGGCGCGACCCGGCGCTTCCATTCGCTGATCCGCTCCAGCCCTTGCGGCGCCCATTTCATCTTCTTCAGTATGGTGGGATAGACCGGGCCGAGCGCGATGTAGTCAGGCCTGGCGGCCAGGGCCGTTTCCAGTTCGGCATGATCATGCGTGCTGAGGCCGAACCTCATGCCGGCTGCCCGTATCCGTGCGAGGTCGGCGGTCTGCAAGTCCTCCTGGCCGAGATGGACGAAGTCGCAGCCTTCCTCGATTGCCAGGCGCCAGTGGTCGTTGACGATGAGCTGGCATTGGTGCTCGGCGCATAAGGCCTTTGCCTTGCGGATTTCGGCGCGCAACCCGGTCTCGTCCCTGGTCTTGATGCGCAACTGAACCAGCCTGACGCCGACCGGCACCAGCCGTTCGATCCAGGCGGCGCTATCGACGATCAGGTAGAAGGGATCGAGCTTCATGAGAAAACCGCCCTGCCGAATGTCGGCGTCGACGGCATCGCGACCTCGCGCGGTTCGAGCATTCCCGAGCAGAACGCTTCGCGGCCGGCATCGACCGCCTTGCCGAATGCGCGCGCCATGCCGACCGGATCGGCCGCCTTAGCGACCGCCGTGTTCAGGAGCACGGCGTCAAAGCCGAGTTCCATCACGGTTGTCGCGTGCGACGGACGTCCAAGTCCGGCATCGACAATCAACGGAACGTCGGGGAAATGCCTGCGCATCGAGCGCAGCGCCGGGATGTTGACCGGCCCGAGGGCTGAACCGATCGGCGCGCACCATGGCATCAGGACCTTGCAGCCAGCCTCCAGCAGCCGCTCGGCGACGACGAGGTCGTCGGTGGTATAGGGGAATACCGAGAAGCCATCCTCGCACAAGATACGGGCGGCTTCGACAAGGCCGAATACGTCCGGCTGTAGTGTGACGTGGTTGCCGATCACTTCGAGCTTGATCCAACTCGTCCCGAACACTTCGCGCGCCATGCTCGCAGTCGTGACCGCTTCCTTGATGGAGTGGCAGCCGGCGGTGTTGGGCAGGATTTTCGTGCCGAGCGATCGGATCAGCGACCAGAATTTTTCGCCGGCCTTGCCGCCCGCCATCTCCCGCCGCAAGGAGACGGTCACCACCGACGCGCCCGACGCGTGAACTGCATCGGCAAGGATGGCCGGCGAAGGATATTGCGCCGTGCCGAGAAGCAGGCGCGAGGGAAGCGTCGTTCCCAGAAGCTCCAACATCGCTAGCCTCCCTGCATCGGCGAGAGGATTTCGATCCGGTCGCCGTCGCTCAGTTGGAATGCTGCCCGGCTGGCTTTGTGCACGAGGTCGCTGTTGACGGCCGTGGCCAGCCAGTCGCCCTCATAGTCGAGTGCTGCAAGCAGCGCCGCCAGCGTCGTGGTTGGGGTCTCAAGCGCTTCGCCGTTGACGATCAGTTTCATGTGTAGACTCCAAAGGTTTGTCCTGACTGAAGACAATCTCGGCCGCCTCGCGCGCCATGGTGGGTGCCAGCAGAAAGCCATGGCGATAAAGTCCGTTGATCGCGATCGTACTTCCGTGAGTCTCGACACGCGGCAGGTTGTCGGAAAAAGCCGGGCGAATGCCGACGCCGGTCTCAACGATACCAGCCTCGCCGAATGCCGGATGCAGAGCGCAGGCAGTGCCAAGCAACTCCATCACCGAACGGACTGTGATCGGTCCCCCGGACTGGCTTTCGATCATCGTCGCGCCAACCATGAAACGGTGGTCGGCGCGCGGCACGATGTAGAGCGGAAAGCGCGGATGAAGCAGCCGGACCGGGCGCGACAGCGAGACGTCGGGGGTGTGCAGGATCAGCATCTCGCCGCGAACACCGCGCAGCCTGCCGTTGACAGCGGCCATTCCCGTGCAGTCGATCTGGCGATCGAAACCGGAAACCCGCCCGGCGTCGGTACCGAAGCGGAATGAGACGTCCATGGCTGCGAGCCTGTTGTGGAGTGCCGTCATCGCCTGGCGCGGGTCGAGATGAGCCTCCTCGGGGAAAAGCAGTCCACGGCGGAAGCGACCGGCGAGGTCGGGCTCCAGCAGCGCGATTTCGTCTTCGTCGACACGCCGATGGCCTGACGTACGGCTGGCGAAGCGGTCAAGCTCGCCCGCATCGCGCAGCGCTGCCACAACCAGCGTTCCGGCCCGTGTCACCTGGCCGGGCAACACCGCCTCCCACCAGTCGGCGGCGTCGCGTCCGTGATCCAGCACCGGCTGCTCGGCGCTTTCACGCTCGCACCAGGGCGCCAGCATGCCGCCGGCGAACCAGGACGCATTGCCGCCAAGGCCGCGCCTTGTCTCCGCAACCGTCACCGTCGCGCCGCGGATGGCGAGCTCGAAGGCGGCGGTGAGGCCGGCGACGCCGGCCCCTCTGACCAGCACCTTCATGACCGCTCACGCCCCTGTGGTATGGGCGGTGCGCCGATCTCGTCCGCCGGCACGTAGAGATCGCCGCCTTCGCGATATTTCGCCGCCATCGCCGCCATGCCCTCTTTCTGCGCCTCGGCGCGGATGTCGTGGGAAATGCGCATGGAGCAGAATTTCGGCCCGCACATCGAGCAGAAATGCGCCAGCTTGTGCGCCTCCTTGGGCAAGGTCTCGTCGTGGAACGAGCGCGCCGTTTCGGGGTCGAGCGACAGGTTGAACTGGTCTTCCCAGCGGAACTCGAACCGCGCGCGGGAAAGGGCATCGTCCCTGACCTTCGCCGCCGGATGGCCCTTGGCGAGATCCGCGGCATGCGCAGCGATCTTATAGGTGATCACGCCGGTCTTGACGTCGTTGCGGTCGGGCAGGCCGAGATGTTCCTTCGGCGTGACGTAGCAGAGCATTGCCGTGCCGAACCAGCCGATCATGG
The DNA here is from genome assembly GCF_004022645.1 of Mesorhizobium sp. M4A.F.Ca.ET.020.02.1.1. Classification (NCBI taxonomy): domain Bacteria; kingdom Pseudomonadati; phylum Pseudomonadota; class Alphaproteobacteria; order Hyphomicrobiales; family Phyllobacteriaceae; genus Mesorhizobium; species Mesorhizobium sp. M4A.F.Ca.ET.020.02.1.1. The sequence continues at coordinate 8,070 of NZ_RZOI01000085.1, forward strand.
CAGCACCTATGCCGGAGGTGATGTGATCGTAGCCCGGCGCGATGTCAGTCGTCAGCGGCCCCAGCGTATAGAACGGCGCCTCGCCGCAGACGGCGAGCTGCTTGTCCATGTTCTGCTTGATCTTGTGCATCGGCACATGACCGGGCCCCTCGATCATCACCTGGCAGTCCTTGGCCCAGGCGATCTGAGTCAGCTCGCCTAGCGTTTCCAGCTCGGCGAACTGCGCGGCGTCGTTGGCGTCGGCGATCGAGCCCGGACGAAGCCCGTCGCCGAGCGAGAAGGACACGTCGTAGGCGCGACAGATGTCGCAGATCTCGGCGAAGTGTTCGTAGAGGAAGCTCTCCCGGTGATGGTGCAGGCACCATTTGGCCATGATCGAGCCGCCGCGCGAGACGATCCCGGTCACCCGGTCGACGGTCAGCGGGATATAGTGCAGCCGCACGCCGGCGTGGATGGTGAAATAGTCGACGCCCTGCTCGGCCTGCTCGATCAGCGTGTCGCGATACACCTCCCAGGTCAGGTCCTCGGCGATGCCGCCCACCTTTTCCAGCGCCTGGTAAAGCGGCACCGTGCCGATCGGCACCGGCGCATTGCGCACGATCCATTCGCGAATGTTGTGGATGTTGCGGCCCGTGGAAAGATCCATCACCGTGTCGGCGCCCCAGCGGATCGCCCACACCATCTTCTCGACCTCTTCGGCCATCGACGAGGTGACGGCGGAGTTGCCGATATTGGCGTTGATCTTGACCAGGAAATTGCGGCCAATGATCATCGGCTCGCTCTCGGGATGATTGATGTTGGCGGGAATGATCGCCCGTCCGCGCGCCACTTCGTCGCGCACGAATTCCGGCGTGACGAAGTCGGGGATCGCCGCGCCGAAGGCTTCGCCGTCGCGCTTAAGCTTGCCGCGCAGGGCCTCGCGGCCCAGATTCTCGCGGATCGCGACGAACTCCATCTCGGGCGTGATGATGCCGGCGCGCGCATAGGCAAGCTGGGTCACCGCCTTGCCGGCCTTGGCCCGCAGCGGCCGATTGCGGACCGGAAATTCCGGCGTCAGGCGCTCGCCCGTCGCGAACCCGTTGTCTTCCGGCCGCACGTGGCGGCCGTCATAGGCCTCGACATCTCCGCGCGCCGCGATCCAGTCCTGCCGAGGCCGGGCGAGGCCCCTTTCGATGTCCGTTTCGATCGCAGGGTTGGTATAGGGGCCGGAGGAGTCATAGACCGTCACCGGCGGCTCGCCGGCGGTCGGATGGACGGCGATCTCGCGCATCGGCACCCTGATCCGCGGGTGGAGGCTGCCTTGCTTGTGGATCTTGCGTGAGGCGGGCAGCGGTCCCGTCGACACGGTGGGGGTGAGGGCATTCATCTTGAGGCTCCTTTGCTCATGCATTGGAGACCCAGTTCTGTGCCGGAAGGATGAAAAGACGCTTTGGTCGCCCTGCCGAAACAGGACCTCGGGCATAGACTCCCGCGAAGCGCTTGCACCGTCCCTACGCCAGTATGAACTGGATCAGGTTCAACGGGTCACTGCGCCGCGAAAGCCAGCAGTATCTCAGCCCCTTGCCGGGACTCCCCTGGTGAATGCCTCAGGTTGGACGGGCGGGCGCCACTTTGTCAAGCCGTGTTCGGCCAGTCATCTCATACAGTCAGTCTGTCCCGTCAGCACCGCTACCCGGCTAGATCCCGACCACCAGGGCGCCGCCGCTGAGACCCGCACCTGCCGCCGCCAGGAGAACCTTTTCGCCTGGCCTAAACGGCTGCTTCCGATGCGCGAGCGACAGCGAGAGCGGGATCGTCGCGGCGGAGGAATTGCCGTATTCGACGATCGTCTTGACGATCGCACGATCATCGATACCGAGGTTTCGCCCGACGGCATCGAAGATGCGGACGTTGGCCTGATGCGGTGCGAACCGGTCGATGTCTTGCGGTCGCATGCGGGCAGCAGTGAGCGCCTCCCGCGAGCAGGCGGTCATCATCTCGACCGCCTTGGCGAACACTTCGCGGCCGTCGGTGATCGTCATCCGGGTCTCAGCGAGATCGAGGTCGGCGTGGAAGGGCTTGTTGCTTCCGCCCGCCGGAATCTGGATCAGCCCGTAGCGCGATCCATCGGAATCAACCGATGCGCCGAGAATGCCCCGATCCGGTTCATCGCCGGGCCCGATCACCACGGCGCCGGCGGCATCGGCGAACAAAACCGCGCTGGCGCGCTCGGCCGGGTTGATGCGGCGGCTAAGGATGTTCGCGGCAATGACGATGGCGGCTTTGCCGTGCAGGCGGGTGAAGCCATCGGCAAACATAAGCGCATAGATGAAGCCGGCGCAGGCGCCGGTCAGATCGATCGCGCCGGCGCGGCTCAGTCCCAACCGATGCGCGACCAGCGGCGCGCTGGGCGGCAGGAGGTGATCAGGCGTCGAGGTGGCAAGCAACAGAAGACCGATGTCGCCGCGGTCGATGCCGGCATTCGTCAGCGCCATGTCGCCGGCTTGCGCGGCAAGGCCCGACAGTGTGTCGTCGTCGGTTGCCCAGAAGCGCGACCGTATCCCGGTGCGCCGCTCGATCCAGCCGGGCTCGAGCCCGAGACGATCTTCGATCTCCTGATTCTCGACCCTGCGCGCCGGCGCATGATGGCCGAACCCGAGAAGGCGCGACGACCTGCTCATGGCTTAGCGCCGAAGCGTTCCCCGGCCTCCTCGATGGCGTCATAGAGACCGTCGAGTTCTTCGCCGGTGATGCAATAGGGCGGCAGAAGATAGAGGACATTGCCGAGCGGACGCACCAGCAGCCCGCGCTCGAGGAAGAAAGCGCGCAGCTTCGGCCCGATCTCGGCCAGATAGCCGGCGGAGCCGGTGCGCAGATCGAGAGCCGCGATCGTCCCGGTTGCGCGGCTGTCGGTGAAAAAAGGATTGTCACGAAAACGATGAAGCCCTGCGGCCTGTCTTGCACTCAGGGCCGCGACCCGCTCGGCCACCGGTTCGTCACGCCAGATCTCGACATTGGCGAGTGCGGCCGCGCAGGCCATCGGATTGGCAGTGTAGGAACTCGAGTGGAAGAATGTCTTCTTCCGGTCCTCGGAATAATGGGCCTGGAAGATGGCATCGGTGGCAATCGTCGCCGCCAGCGGGATTGCGCCGCCCGTCAGCCCTTTCGAGGTGCACAGAATGTCCGGTGAGATTGATGCCTGCTCGCAGGCGAACATGGTTCCGGTGCGGCCCCAGCCGGTCATCACCTCGTCGGCGATCAGCAGCGTGCCAGAGGCCTCGGCGATCTTCTTCAACTCGGCCAGAACCCATGCCGGATACATCAGCATGCCGCCGGCGCCGAGCACCAGCGGCTCGACGATCAGCGCGGCTGCGTGCCGGTCGCGGGAGACTGCCTCGAACCGATCGAGCGTCTCCTGCTCGCGCCCGGCAGCCGGGAAGGGGATGGTGTCGACCTCGAACAACAGGGGCTCGTAGGCAGCGTTGAACACGCCGCGAGCGCCGACGCTCATCGTGCCGATGGTGTCGCCATGATAGCTGTGCTCCATGACGACGATGCGCGAGCGCGGCGCGTCGATATTGCGGAAGTAGCCGAGTGCCATCTTCAGCGCGACCTCGACGGAGGTCGAGCCGCTGTCGGAATAGAACACCCGTTCGAGGCCGGCCGGAGCGAGGCCGACAAGCGCCCTGGCCAGGCGTTCGGCCGGCTCGTGGGTGAAGCCAGCGAAGATGATCTGGTCGAGGCTCGCCGCGGTCGTCTCGATGGCCTTGATGATGCGGGGATGGCGGTGGCCGTGGGTGACGACCCACCAGGAGGAAATGGCATCCAGGATGCACGTGCCGTCGGCCTTGTAGAGGTAGGCGCCTTCCGTCCGGACGATTTCGGGGATGGCGGGCTCGAGCGCGTGCTGGGTGAAGGGATGCCACACATCGGACTGCGGCATCATTCGCCTCCCGCAATCGCTGTGAGGTCGAAGCCGGCAATCATCGCCTCCCTTAGATTCTCACTCGTCAGCGGATCGAGCAGCGGCAGCCTGCCAAGCTGGCGCACGCCGCTGAATTCCACGATTGTTCTCTGCGTGTCGGCCACCTCATCGCCGATGAAGGCAATGCCGATGAGCGGGATGGATCGGGCCCTGAGCGCCTCGATCGACAGGAGGGTGTGGTTGATCGTGCCGAGCTTGGTACGGGCGCACAGGATGACCGGCACTCGCCACTGCGCGAAGATGTCGATGAATTTAGTGCGCCGGTTGAGCGGCACCATCAGTCCCCCGGCGCCTTCGATGACGAGCGGGCCCGGCAAGTCCGGAAGCGACAGCTCTGCGGCGTCTATCGCGACGCCGTCGAGTTCGGCTGAACGATGCGGCGATAGCGGCTCCTTCAGGCGATACACTTCGGGCAGCACGCGCCCCGGCGGCAAGCCGGCGAGCCGTTCCACGACCTGGCTGTCGGTCTCCTCGTCGAGGCCCGATTGCACCGGCTTCCAGTAGAAGCCGTCGAGCAGGCAGGCGAGCCCGGCCGAAAACACCGTTTTGCCGATCCCGGTATCTGTTCCGGTGATGACGATGCGCTTGGTCATGCCGCCGCCAACACCTCGAAGAGCGCCTCGACCATGGCCGAAATGTCGGCCTCGTCGACATTCAGCGTCAGCGAAATGCGCAGGCGCGATGTGCCCTCGGGGACGGTCGGCGGACGAATGCCGCGAATGTCGAAACTGCGCGCCTGCAGCGCCGCCGCCACCGCCATGGTGCGCCCGTTGTCGCCGATGACGAAGGGCTGGATCTGCGAGCCGCTGGGGGCTACGCCGCAGCGCTCGGCCAATTGGCGGCCCGCGAAGGCAACGCGCTCCTGCAACTGGGCACGGCGTTGGGGCTCGTCGGACAGCATGGCAATCGCCTCGCGCGCTGCCACGGCCATCAGCGGCGATGGCGCGGTGGAGTAGATGAATGGCCGACAGCGGTTGACGAGATAGTCGCACAGCAGTTCCGGCCCGGTGACGAGCGCACCGGCCGCGCCGAGCGCCTTGCCGCATGTGTGGAGCGCGACGATGTTGTCGCGGCCCTCGAAAGCGGCGGCAAGGCCGCGGCCGTCTGGCCCCCAGACGCCGGTGGCATGCGCCTCATCGACGACGATGAAGGCCTCGTGCCGGTCGGCAAGCGCGACCAGGTCCTCCATCGGCGCGCGGTCGCCATCCATGCTGTAGAGGCTTTCGACCACGATCCAGACGCGCCCGGTGCCGCCTTCGGCGCGCCAGCGCGTGATTGCATCCTCGAAAGCATCGACGTCGTTGTGCACGGCGAGCTTGAACTCGGCGCGGCCAGCGCGGGCCCCCTCATGCATGCTGGCATGAGCCAATTCGTCGAGGACCAAAAGGTCACCCTTCTGCGGCAGGGCGGTGAGCAGGGCGAAGTTGGCGATGTAGCCGCTGCCGAAGAACAGCGCGCGGTCGGCTCTGAAGAACGCTGCCGCGTCCGCCTCCAGTGCCTCGTGTTCCGGCGCGTTGCCGCGCAGCAGCCGAGATCCGGTCGCGCCGACCGGCGTGCCCTGCGCGATCGCCGCCGCAACCGCGTCGCCCAGTCTTTTGGAGGCGGCGAGCCCGAGATAGTCGTTCGACGAGAAATCGAGCCCAGCGCGCGGCGAAAGCGTCCGCAGACGGTCCTTGCGCGCCAGTCCGCGCAAGGTCGCGTCATAGCGGGCAAGCGGCGCTTCGTTCATTGCGCCTCGAGGTCCATCGGCTCGATGCCGAGACGGCGGAACAGCAGCGTATCTTTGTCCTCGCCGGGATTGTCCGCCGTCAGCAGCGTG
>NZ_RZOI01000860.1:0-2286 GCF_004022645.1 Mesorhizobium sp. M4A.F.Ca.ET.020.02.1.1
GCGCCAGCATGGCGCCGAAGGCGACCGCGTCGTTGAAGCAAAGTGCGGCCGTCGGCGGTTCGGCCATGGCGATAGCGGTATCCAGGCAGGCGATGCCGCCCTTGCGGCTGGTCTCGCCTTCGAAGACCAAGATGTCGCCAGCGGCAACGCCAAGCGTCGCGCAGGCCTCGCGGAAACCGCCCAGCCGCTCGTGATAGACCACGAGGTCGGAAGAACCGCCGAAGAAGGCCAGCCGGCGATGGCCTTTGCCGATCAGGTGGGCGGTGGCGAGAAAGGCGCCGCGATGATTGTCGGGCGCGATCACCGGGATGCGGCTCTCGGGCAAACGGCGCATGGCAAAGACAACCGGAACGCCGGCTGTCTCGATGCGGCGGAAGGCGCCCGGCGTGGTGCCGCGCGCCGGCGACACGATCAGCCCGGCGACGCCCTGCTCCATCAGCGATTTCAGCACTTCTTCCTGGCGCACCGGGTTCTCGGCCGTATTGGCGATGAAGGGCACGATGCCGGCCGACTGGAAGACGCGCTCCATGCCCACCGCCAGTTCGGTGAAGAAGGGATTGGTGAGATCGTTGATGACCATGCCGATGACGTTGGAGTGAGCCTTGCGCAGATTGGCGGCGCCGCGGTTGTAAACATAGCCGACATCCTCGATCGCCTTGCGCACCTTGACCGCTGTCTCGGGCCGGATCAGCCCGCTGCCCTGCAGTACGAGCGATACCGTCGACTTGGACACGCCCGCTTCACGGGCGATGTCGAGTATCGTCGCCTTGGCCCGGCTGGCCATCCAGATCGCTCCTCCCAACTGGTCAAATCTATTGGAACGTTCTAATCATGAGGCGAGAGGAGAGTCAATCCGGATTTCTGAAAAACGAAAAAATCGACAATTCGACCGTGTCAACACCTTATGCGACAAGGGAAATCGTGTTGCGATGCAGCATTTCGGCGTGCCAGAGCAAAAATCATAAAGCTTCTTGATTTATTGGAACGTTCCATCTATAGGCGCTGCCAAAGGGAGAGTTTCATGGACATCACCTTGCCCGAGGAGGGTGGCCGCCGCGCCAGCTACCGGCTTGTCGGTCGGCCCGCGCAGCCGGTTGCCGGGGCGCGGTTTTCGCGCGTCGCCTATGCCGCCGCCCATGTCGTCGCCGACCCCCTCGCCATGACCGACCCGTGGTCGCTGCCCGTCGTCGACTGGGACAGGACGATGGCGTTCCGCCATCACCTGTGGCGGCTCGGCTTCCGCATCGCCGAGGCGATGGACACCTCCCAGCGCGGCATGGGTTTCGACTGGGCAAACGCAAAGGAATTGATCCGCCGCTCGATTGCAGAGGCGCGGACCGTCGAAGGGGCCGATCTCGCTTCGGGGGCCGGCACCGATCATCTGGCGCCTTCCGCGGCGAGCACGCTCGACGATGTGATTGCCGCCTATGAGGAGCAGTTCGGCTTCATCGAGGGGCAGGGCGGCAAGGCGATCATGATGGCGAGCCGCGCGCTGGCGGCGGTCGCCAGGGGCCCGGACGACTATTCCAGCATCTACGACCGGATCCTCTCGCAGGCGTCAGGCAAAGTGATCCTGCACTGGCTGGGCGACATGTTCGATCCGGCCCTGAAGGGATACTGGGGCAGTGGCGATTTCGAGACGGCGCTCGATACGGTCGTGGCCATCATCGAGCGGCATGCCGGCAAGGTCGAAGGCATAAAAATATCGCTGCTCGATGCCAGCAAGGAGGTGGCGCTGCGGGATCGGTTGCCGGAAGGCGTCGTCATGTTCACCGGCGACGACTTCAACTACCCCGAGTTGATCGCCGGCGACGGCAGGAGGCACTCGCATGCGCTGCTCGGCATTTTCGACGCCATCGCGCCGGTCGCCAACGCGGCGCTGGCCAGGCTCACCGATGGCGACCGCGCCGGCTATGACGCACTGATGGCGCCGACGGTGCCGCTGTCGCGCAAGATCTTCGAGGCGCCGACCGAATATTACAAGGCCGGCATCGTCTTCATGGCATGGCTGAATGGCCATCAGGAGCATTTCGCGATGGTCGGCGGCATGCAGTCGGCGCGCGGCATCCTGCATTATGCCGATGTGTTCCGGCTGGCCGACCAGGCGGGATTGCTGGCCGATCCCGAGCTTGCGGTGGCCCGAATGAAGAGCCTCTGCGCCGTCGCAGGCGTTTGACCTCGACCACCGATCGGTTCCGTTCGAAGACCATAAATTTGCCTTGGCCGGGCAAATCTGTTTTCCCTGTTTCTCCCGAGGGGCGGGCGAAGACGGACAATGACGGGCCA
>NZ_RZOI01000861.1:0-2286 GCF_004022645.1 Mesorhizobium sp. M4A.F.Ca.ET.020.02.1.1
AGCTTGGTGTGCACCTTCATCCTGGCGGCGGCATCAAGGCCGCGCTCGTTGGCGAGCCGCAGCCGCGCGGCGCCGAACAGCTCCTCGACGCCGGTGTAGATGTCGGCGCAGTCATAGGTGAAGATACCGGCGTCAAGAGTGGCGATCAGGTCGGCCACCGCCTGCTCGCGGTCTATCGCGCCATGACCGCCGGCCAGTTGCCAGCCGCCGCGGATGACGCGCGAGATGGTGTAGCCGGTGGCGAGTTCGAAAGTCCTGGCAGTCATTTGTGCTCCGTCTTCCCCGGCAGCGGCACCGCCGTCGTTTCGGCATGGCTGAACCGCCGCTTGGCCACCCTGACGATCCTGAGCCGGCTGGCGCAGTTCGGATCGGGACAGGCGATCTCGGCGTCCGACGTCATCCAGTCATTGGCGTGCGTCGGCCGCTGCTTGGCCGCCAGCAGCGGCAGCACGGCGGCTAGCGAATAGATCGAAAAGCCCTGCCCGGCCGGCAACGACAACATCTCGCCCTTTAGGTCGAAATAGTCGCCCGCCTTGGCGCCGCAATAGATCGGCTTGCCTTCGGGGATGACCGCCTCTACGCGAAGATCGAAGAGCTCGAAACTGTCGTCAGCCATTTGAGGCCTCCACCAGGCTGAAGGAGATGTCGGAGGCGCCGTTGCGGCGGATGACGGCGCAGGCAGTGGCGAACTGATCGCGCTCCTCGGCAACCACCTGCGCCACCACGCTGCCGGCGAGCCAGCCGATCGGGAACAGAAGCCGCGCGCCTGGCCCGTAGAACAGGCCGATGTCGAAGATGGCATTGGGGTTGCCGCCCCAGACGCGCCGCGGCACGTAGGACAGCACGATGTCGCCAGGCTGCGGCGTCAGCGTCGCGTTTTCTGCTGGCAGAGGCTGAGCATAGGCCTGGCCCGCAAGATCGGCAGCGGGAACCGGACAGGAGATTTCAGGCCCGGTCCACATCGCATGGATGCCGGGGATGATCCGCGGCCTACCGAGATAGGCACCCAGGAAAGCAACGTTTTCCGGCGCTTTCTCGGGCAGCAACAGCGCCGTCACGGAAAGCTTCGAGCGCGGCTCGGTGATCCTGATGGAAGTCATGTCTGGTCTTTCGCTGCCGATTGCAGCTTGTGGCGCAGGAAGGTGAACGGCCGGCTGATATCGGCGACAAGCGCTTCGCGCGCTGCCTGAGCGTCCTGCGTGGCCAGCGCCGTGACGATACGGCGGTGATACTGGGCTGTGTCGACCTCGCCGGCTTCCGAAAAGGCGTAGATGGCGACGCGGATGCAGGGGCCAGATTGCAGCCACAGGCTCTCGATCATCGGGATCAGCACCGCCGAGCCGCAGGACCGGTAGATTTCGAAATGAAAGCTCTGGTTCAGCGTCACTTCGCGATCGACATCCTTCTTGTGCTTGAGCGCGCGCATTTCGTCCCATTCGCCCAGAATGGTCTCGATGGTGGCGATCTGGCGCGGGCCCATGCGGGTCACGGCCAGTGCAATCGCTTCGCCCTCGATCAGGATGCGAGCGCGCAAAAGATCGTCGATGCGTTCCAGCGTGATCGGCGGCACGCGCACCGAGCGGTTGGGCAGCGCTTCCAGGGCCTTTTCGGTGATCAGTCGTCCGAGCGCCTCGCGCACCGGCATGGTCGAGGTCACCAGCGCGTCGGCAAGGCCGCGGATGGTCAGCATCTGGCTTGGCTCGAACAGGCCGCCAATCAGAGCGCGGCGCAGCTCTGAATAGACCCGGTCCTGAACGGTCTCTCGGCCGACAGGCGCAAGCTGGGCGCCGATCGCATCGTTCTTCCGCTCGGCGGTAGCCTTCTGCATGGCGTTCCGATCCTGGCCCGTTTTTGGCCGGCTTCTCTTTTGACAAGGGCTTGGCCGTTTTCGGCTTGCGGATAAAATTAAAGCCGAATACCGTGATCAAAGCAAGTGTGATCACATATCAAAATTCAGAAAGCGACAACGATCGCTGCGGCCAGAGGGACTGATGATCGAGACGGCGACACAGCATGGGCCGGAGACCCGTGCGCCGGTTCTGACAGCGAGCAACCTCGTCAGGCGCTTCGGTGGTCTTGTCGCGGTCAACGACGTGTCGTTCGAGGTAGGGTCGGGCGAAATCCTCGGACTAATCGGTCCGAACGGCGCCGGAAAGACGACGATGTTCGACCTTCTGGCCGGCAGCATCCTGCCAACCAGCGGCGAGATCCGTCTCAACGGGACCCTGGTATCGGGCGAGGCCGCGCACCGCCGCATCGGACGTGGCCTCGGCCGCACCTTCCAGA
>NZ_RZOI01000862.1:0-2282 GCF_004022645.1 Mesorhizobium sp. M4A.F.Ca.ET.020.02.1.1
CGCCTCCATGGCGCTGGCGACAAGCATGGCCGGCCACAGCGGCACCCGCCGCCAGCGCCATGGAGGCGATGGCGCTCGCTCTGCCCGGGCCCCCAGAACCGCCGGTGACGCGCTACGGGCTTGGCCTGTTCGCCTATGCGCAGAGCCTCGACCTCGCCAAGGCCCGTCGCCTGCTCGGCTGGACGCCGAAGGTCGGGTTCGAGCAGGGGCTCGACCGCACCTTCGCCGGCGGAGGGCTGGCATGAAGATCGTCTTCGCCAACAGCGCCTGGGTCAGCGCCGCCGAGCGGCTGATCCTGCGCGGCGGCGGCTGGCATAGCGTCAGGCTGCGCGTCCGCTACGGGCTGTTCATTCATCCGCAGGCCGGGCCGGTGCTGGTCGACACCGGCTACACCCCAGAGGCCACCACGGGGCAGGGGCGCGGCCGCATGCTGCGCCTCTACGGCGCTGTGCTTAGGCCCGAGCTCAACGCGGCCGAACAGGTGCAGCCGGTGCTCGAGCGCTTCGGCCTTGCGCCCGGCGACGTGCGCACGGTTGTCGTCACCCATTTCCATGCCGACCACATTTCCGGCCTGCCGCTGTTTCCCCATGCCCGCTTCATCGCCAGCGATGCCGCCTGGGCGCGCGTCAAGGCGCGCACGCCGAGGCAGAACCTGCGCCATGGCGTCTTCACGGAACTCTTCCCCGCCGATTTCGAGGCAAGGCTCGATGGCCTGTCGACCAAGTGGCGGATCGAGGCCCGGGGCGGCGTCCCCGGCGGCGCTGATCTGTTCGGCGACGGCAGCGTGGTGGCGGTCGATCTTCCGGGCCATGCAGACGGCCAGTTCGGCCTTTTGTTCGCCGGACTGGAGCGGCCACTGCTCTATGGGGTCGACGCGCAATGGCTGCTCGCCGCCCTTGATCCGAAACTGTCCCCAGGCTTTCCCTCCAGCCTCATCGCAGAGGACGTTGCCGCCATCGGTCCGACCTGCGAGACGTTGCGCCGCTTCCAGGCGGCGGGCGGGCAGGTGATGCTCTGCCACGACCCGGAGATGACGCAATATGATCTGACTGCGGACGAACTGGCGGGGGTCGGATGAACGGGCTGGCGGAAGCGATCGGCTCCTTCGCCCTGACGCGCTGGGTCTCGCGCAAGAGTCGGCCGGATTTCGAGCGCTGGCAGGCAGCCGCCTTGCGTAGCTTCCTCGAGCGCGACCTGGCGCGCGCGCCCTTCTATCGCCATGCGCGGGCGCGCCTCGCCGACCTGCCCGTCACCGACAAGGCGATGCTGATGGACAGTTTCGAGGCCTTCAACATCCACGGCGTCACGGCAAGCGCGGCCTGGTCGGCTCTGGCCGGCGACGGACGCATCGGCGCGCTCACGGTGGGTGCGAGCACGGGCACCTCGGGCAATCGCGGCCTGTTCGTCATTTCCGAGGCGGAAAAATACCGCTGGCTGGGCGCCATCCTCGCCAAGGCGGCACCCGACCTCATCTGGCGCGGCATGCGCGTCGCCGTGATCCTGCCGCAGAACACCGGGCTTTACGACAGCGCCCGCAAATCCCGGCTGATCAAGCTCGGCTTCTTCGACCTGACGCTTGGGCCGGAAAGCTGGCGCGTGGACCTCGAAGACTTCGACCCGACGGTGATCATCGCGCCGCCGAAGATGCTCCGCCATTTCGCCGTCGCCGGCTTCCGGCTCGCGCCGAGGCGCGTCTTCTCGGCCGCCGAGACGCTCGATCCGGTCGACCGGCCGGTTATCGAAAAATCCTTCCGGCTGCCGCTCGAGCAGATCTACATGGCGACCGAAGGGCTGTTCGCGGTGACCTGCCGGCAGGGCGGCCTGCATCTCGCTGAGGATTCGGTGTTCTTCGAGTTCGAGCCGGCGGGCGACGGGCTGGTCACGCCACTGGTCACCGCCTTCCGTCGTCGTACGCAAATCATGGCGCGATACCGGATGAACGACCTGGTGCGGCTCTCCGAAGGACCCTGCCGCTGCGGTTCGCCGCTGCGCTGCGTCGACGAGGTCGTCGGCCGCATGGACGATGCCTTCCGGGTGGGTTCGGCCGAGGGCCAAATCCTGCTCACGCCCGACATACTGCGCAATGCGGTGCTCAAGGCCGACCGTCGCATCGACGATTTCCGGCTGGTCCAGACGGCGCCCGATGCCATCGAGTTGCGGCTCACGCCGGATTTGGCCGATGAGGCGGCCAGTGCCGCGCATCAGGCGGTGGGCGCACTGCTGGCGGCGCGCAGGGCAACGGCGATGGTCAATCTGGTGCGCGTGCCGCTGCCGCTGGAGAC
>NZ_RZOI01000863.1:0-2280 GCF_004022645.1 Mesorhizobium sp. M4A.F.Ca.ET.020.02.1.1
GGTGTCGTGGAGCGCGACGAGGAAAAAGCCGTCGGCGATCTTGGCCGGGATGCCGATCAGCGGGCTGCCGGCATCCTGTTCGGAACTCTTCAGGGCGATGCGCAGGATGTTGTCGACGCCGCCGCCGTCAAATCCTTCCGGCGTGAGGAAGATCATCTCGATGATGTGGCTGGCCGGCAGCGTCTGGTCTGTGTTGCGCCTGATCGTCATGCGCAGCTGGATGTCCTTGCCCGGTATCGTCGCCTCGGCGCGGATCGCCGGTTCCGGCGGCAGATCGCCGCCCGGCGATTCCTGCACCAGCGACCAGACGATGTTGCCCGGCTCGGCCGAGCCCTGCTGGGTGCTGGTGCGTTCCTCGTAGAAGATCGCCTTCTGGCCGACCGGCAGCGCGGTTTCAACCGGCGCTGCCGCCGGTGTCGACGGTGCGGCGCCGGTGGCCGGCGCGGCTGGCTGTGCGCCAGCGGGCGGTACCGGCGGCGTCGCGGCCGCATCTGCCGGCGTTGCGGGTGTGGCGCCATCTGCCGGCGGTGTTGCCGCCCCGGGCGCGGGAGCTGCGGGAGCGCCGGTTGCCGCCGCCGGCGGGCTGGTCGGCGCCGGCACCACGGGCGCAGCCGGTGGCGGCGTCGTCAGCGCGGCGACGGATTCGCCTTCGCCAATGCCGCTTTGCCCGCCGGCGGGGCCGGGATCGGTCTCCTTGCCCTCCGGCGTCAGGCGCTGGGTGAATTTGGTCGCTTCGGCCGTTTCGCCGGTGGCCGCCGCCGGCGGTGTTGCCGCGACGTCGGCCGCCGGCTTGGCCGGAGCCGGCTTCACCAGCGGCTCCGTGGTGACGGTCTTGCTCCCGCCAAGGCCGAGCATGGAGCCGAACGCGTCCTTGTTCAGCCAGATGCCATAGCCGCCACCGCCGATCACCAGGACGGCGGCGGCAGCGGCGATCAGCCCGCCATAGCTGCGTTTGCGCACCGCAGGGCGCAGCCGCTGGAACGTGTCGGCCGCCGCCGGTTCTTCCTCACTGACAAAGACGTCATTCTGGTCGTTCGGCATCGAGGCGTCCATGCCCGGCAGGCGGGCATCGGTCTCGAATGGCGGAGGCGTTTGCGGCGCCTTCTGCCAGCTTGGCTCCGCCTTGGCGACTGGCGCAGCCGGCCGGAAAGGCTCCGGCTTGGCGGGCTCAGGCCTGGCAGGCTCGGCTTTGGCAACGACAGGCTGCCGCACATGGCTCGGCTGGTTCTTGTTGCGATCGATCGAGGAGAAGATGTGCTCCAGCTCGGCCAGCGGATCGACCGCCGGCTGGCTTTTGGCATAACCACGCTCGACGTTGGAAATCGCATCCTCCAGCGTGCGCTTCTGCTGATCGGCAACCGACGGCGCCAAAGGCGGGACGTGATCCGCAAGCTTCTTCGCGATTGTCGCCCGCGCCTTGTCATAGACTTTCGAGCGCATCTCGGGCGTGTTTTCGCTGAGACCGTCGATCGTCTTTTTCAGAACGGTGATGAAATCTGCCATGCTTCAGTGGACCCGCATTTTGTTCCTGGGCCGGCCCCCGCAAATCAGCCGCTGAGCCCGGAAAGGCTGAGAAACTAGTCTTGAAACGGATCAGTCACAAGTATCGTGTCGTCCCGCTCCGGGCTGGTCGAGAGCAGCGCCACCGGCGCGCCGATCAGCTCCTCGATGTAACGTACATACTTGACCGCCTGGGCCGGCAGATCGTTCCAGCTGCGCGCGCCGGCGGTGGTGCCTTTCCAGCCTTCGAGCGTCTCGTAGACCGGCTCGACGCGCGCCTGCGCGCCCTGGCTGGCCGGCAGATAGTCAATCGTCTCGCCGTCGAGGCGGTAGGCGGTGCACACCTTGATCTCGTCGAGTCCGTCCAGCACATCGAGCTTGGTCAGCGCGATCCCCTTGATGCCGTTGACGGCCACCGCCTGGCGCACCAGCACGGCGTCGAACCAGCCGCAGCGACGCTTGCGGCCGGTGACGACGCCGAATTCATGACCACGCGTGCCGAGGAACTCGCCGATCTCGTTCTTCTGCTCGGTCGGGAACGGGCCCTCGCCGACACGCGTCGTGTAGGCCTTGGTGATGCCCAGCACATAGCCGATGGCGCCCGGCCCCACACCCGAGCCGGCCGCGGCCTGGCCGGCGACGGTATTGGACGAGGTGACAAACGGATAGGTGCCGTGGTCGATGTCGAGCAGCGTGCCTTGCGCGCCCTCGAACAGGATCCGCTCGCCGGCGCGGCGCCGATCGTCGAGAACTTTCCAGACCCGGTCCATGTAGGGCAGG
>NZ_RZOI01000864.1:0-2278 GCF_004022645.1 Mesorhizobium sp. M4A.F.Ca.ET.020.02.1.1
GCGCAGTCCGAATCGTCGCCGCCATCAGCGGGCGCGGCCGCGAGGATGCCGCGCGCCAGCGCGAAAAGAGTGGCGGCGTAGTCAAGACCGCCATTCTGCTCGCCGCCGGCGCCGCCAACGCCGACACGGCCGAGAAGATACTGGAAGAGACCGGCCAGAAACTCCGGCCGGCCCTTTCCGCGATCGAGGGGAGCAAGGGGCGCTAGGCCTCTGTTCTCACCAAACCGAACCTGAAAAAGGTCAACAGGGAGACTGAACATGACGACCAAACTACTGACGGCCCTTCTGCTCGGCACCAGCATTCTCGGCACCGCCGGGATGGCTTATGCCGATGACGTTACCCTCAACATCGAAAGCTGGCGCGGCGACGACCTGACCATCTGGAAGGACAAGCTGATCCCGGCCTTCGAAGCCAAGAACCCGGGCATCAAGGTGGTGTTCGCGCCGTCGGCGCCGACCGAATATGACGCCGCGCTCGGCGCCAAGCTCACCGCTGGCTCGGCGGGCGACCTGATCACCTGCCGCCCCTTCGACAAGTCGCTGGTGCTCTACCAGAAGGGCAATCTCGCCGATCTGTCGGCGCTGCCGGGCATGGAGAATTTCTCTCCCGTGGCCAAGTCTGCCTGGCAGACCGACGACGGCAAGGCGACGTTCTGCGTGCCGATGGCTTCGGTCATCCACGGCTTCATCTACAACAAGGACGCCTTCGACAAGCTCGGCATCAAGGTGCCGACCACCAATGAGGAGTTCTACGCCGCGCTCGACAAGATAAAGGCCGACGGCACCTACATCCCGATGGCGATGGGCACCAAGGACCTCTGGGAAGCCGCGACCATGGGCTACCAGAACATCGGCCCGAACTACTGGAAGGGCGAGGAAGGCCGCCAGGCACTGATCAAGGGCGAGCAGAAGCTGACCGACGCCGACTGGGTCGAGCCCTACAAGGAACTGGCCAAGTGGAAGCCCTATCTCGGCGATGGATTCGAGGCCCAGACCTATCCGGACAGCCAGAACCTGTTCACGCTCGGCCGCGCCGCCATCTACCCGGCCGGCTCGTGGGAAATCGCGCTGTTCAACACCCAGGCGCAGTTCAAGATGGGCGCCTTCCCGCCGCCGGTGCAGAAGGCCGGCGACACCTGCTACATCTCCGACCACACCGATATCGGCATGGGTCTGAACGCAGCGTCGAAGAACGCCGATGCGGCCAAGAAGTTCCTGTCCTGGGTCGCCTCGCCGGACTTCGCCACCATTTACGCCAACGCGCTTCCGGGCTTCTTCAGCCTGAACAGCACGCCGGTGAAGATGGAAGACCCGCTGGCGCAGGAATTCGTCTCCTGGCGCGGCAAGTGCAAGTCCACGATCCGCTCGACCTACCAGATTTTGGGGCGCGGCACGCCGAACCTCGAGAACGAGACCTGGGTTGAATCGGCCAATGTCATCAACGGCACCGACACGCCGGAAGCGGCCGCCAAGAAGCTGCAGGACGGTCTCGACAGCTGGTACAAGCCGGCGAAGTAAAGCCTCGGGCAGCAAGCAGGGTCGTTCCGAGTGAATGGCCCTGCGGTTTTCAATAGCATCGACCGCAAACGACGGCGCCGCCCCTCATCCGCCTGCCGGCACCTTCTCCCCGTATAGTGACGGGGAGAAGGGACTTGCCGCACCGCCGGCGCCCCCCTCTCCTTCACGGGGAGAGGGTAAGGGTGAGGGGCAGCGCTGCCGTCAACCATTTCGCCAAGACGTTGAACGGCGGGGACCGAACTCATGGCCGCAGAAACACGACCGAAAAGACCGATCCGCTGGCACATCGCCGTCTTCCTGGCGCCGGCCGTGCTCGTCTACACGGCGATCATGATCCTGCCGCTTGCCGGCACGCTGCAGCTGTCGCTGTTCCGCAACATCGAGCAGTCCCAGGTCTTCGTCGGACTCGCCAATTTCCGCACGCTGTTCGGCGACCCTAACTGGTCAGTGGGCTTCTGGAATGCGCTGAGGAACAATGTCTGGTTCTTCATCATCCATATGCTGGTGCAGAACCCGATCGGCGTCCTGCTGGCGGCACTTCTCTCCAGCCCGCGGCTGAGGTTCGCCGCCTTCTACCGCACGGCGATCTTCGTGCCGACCATCCTGTCCTTCGTCATCGTCGGCTTCGCCTGGAAGCTGATCCTGTCGCCGCTGTGGGGCGTGGCGCCGCACCTGCTCGACCTTGTCGGCCTGAAAAGCCTGTTTACGCCGTGGCTTGGCAAGGAAGAGTATGCGCTGACGGCGCTGAGCCTGGTTTCGG
>NZ_RZOI01000865.1:0-2275 GCF_004022645.1 Mesorhizobium sp. M4A.F.Ca.ET.020.02.1.1
GTCGACGACCACGACGGCGTCGGCGGCGATCGCCATTGCGGACATCCCGGTCAGGCTGCTGCGCCAGGACAACGCCGGCCCCGGCAGCGCGACGACCAGGGGCATGGCGGCGCTGTCGACGCCGTTTATCGCGACGCTCGACGCTGATGACCTGTGGCTGCCGACCAAGATCGAATTGCAGCTCGCGCATCTTGAACGATCTCCGCGAACGGCGGGCGTTTTCGCCCATGCCCGCAATTTCCGCCAGGACCGGCCCGATCTGCCGGAGGCGGGCACGACGCCCGGCTGGTTTCGCACGACGATGGTGATCCGCCGCGAGGTAGCCGAGGCGGTCGGGCCGATCGTCGATCCGCCGGGCGGCCGCGGCGAGATGATCGACTGGATCGCCAGGGCGCGCGAGGCGGGCTTCGTGCTCGACATGCTGGACGAGGTGCTGGCGCTCAGGCGCATTAGGCCCGGCAGCCTGTCCTATGGGCGCGACGCGCGCGACCGCGGCTATCTGGAGGTGGTCCGCGCCGCCATGCTGCGCCGCGCGCAGAACAGACCGGGCTCCGGCTGATGGCCAGGATACGTTCCATCGGCCGTCGCTTTCCCGACTATGGCTGGTCCTGGCCGACCGGCAAGCTCGACCAGTTGCTCAAGGCCGCGCTCCTGCCCGACGAGGACGCGGCCAGCCAGCACGCGGCGCGCTGGCTGGACGAAAACGATATCGACCTCGTCTCCTTCCGGGAGCACCGGCTGCTCGCCGCGATTTCCGACCGCTTCGGCCGCAAGCTCGCCGCCCATCCCGCCTATCCGCGTCTTGTCGGGCTGCAGAAGATGCTGTGGACCAAGTCGCGCCTGGCCATGCGCGAGGCCGAGCCGGCGCTGAAGGCAATGGTGGAGGCGGGCGCGCCGGTCATGCTGATCAAGGGCGCCAGCCGCATCGCCGTGAATGCCTCCGCGCAGCGTGGCCGCGTGGCGCACGACATCGACATATTGGTGCGCCCTCAGCACATGCGGGTTGCCTTCGACGTGCTGCGCGATCGCGACTGGCAGATCGCCAGTGGCGTCAGCCCGTCCTATCTTAGGACACGGCTGGCATCGCTGCGCTCGATGAATTTCTTCAAGGGCAATTTCGGCGACATCGACCTGCACCAGCTCGCCTATGACGGATCGCAGCAAAGCGCCGAGGATGACCTGGCGATCTGGCGGCGGGCGATCGCGGCGGAATTCAGCGGTGTCGGCGTCTTCGTGCCGTCGCCCGCCGACCGCATCGCGCTCGCCATCGCGCATGGTGGGCTCGATGCCCACACCCACAGCGACTGGCTCGTCGATTGCGCGGTGGCCATCCGCGGCGGCGACGCCGACTGGGATGTGTTCCTCGACGTGATCGCCAGGCGCGGCCTCGCCGTCGCCGCTGCGGTGGCGCTCTCCTATCTCGCGCTCGAGATCGGCATTCCGGTGCCTGAAACGGTGCTCGCCAGCACGATCGGCATGGCCGACCGCTCCGGCCTGTCGCGGCTGTCCTCAGTGCTGCAGGCCAAGCCGCGCACCGATTTCGGCGGGCTTACCTGGCTGTCGCGCGGCTTTGCCAAGCAGTTGCGGCTGAAGCGCAAGAGCGGCCGGTTGCGCCAGGACGAACCGGACGTCGTCTGGCGCGGCAGGCGGGTGGCCGGTAGGGCGAAGAGGCAATCATCGCCTTTCGTGATGTCGCAGGCAATCGACTGTCCCGACCCGGGCGGCGAGATCATGCTGGAGGTGACGGTCCGGATCGCCGTGCCGCCGGTGCGCCGCCGCATCGAGATGGAGATCAACGGCGATGGCCGGCATGTCGCCCGTTTGCGCGCCCTGGCGATCAGCCGCGCCGGCGGGGAACGGGTGCTGCGCTTTCGCGGCAAGGTGGCGCTCGACCCGACGGCGGGGCGCACGCTGGTGATCGAGGCGCGGCCATCCCGCCAGTTCCGCACCTGGGACGACGAGACCGCCGTCGCCACCTATGGCGCGCTGCCCTTCCAGCTCGTCTCGGCAAAGTTCTCGCCGGTTTCCTGACAACGACCTCCTCGCGGCCTGCTCAAACGCCGTAGCGTTCCGTGCGGATCAAGCCAGCCGGCACGTCGGCATCGATGAGCGCCTGGGCGGCGGCCGAGACGAAGGCATTCGAGCCGCAGACGAAGGCGAGAATCGGTGGCTTGGGCAGCCGCTCCATGGCCTGCACCATCATCGCGGCGTCGATGCGCCTGGAATAGTCCGAGGCTCGCTGGGCCGGCTCGCGCGTCAGCGTCAGCACCAAGGC
>NZ_RZOI01000866.1:0-2275 GCF_004022645.1 Mesorhizobium sp. M4A.F.Ca.ET.020.02.1.1
TGGTGCAGCGTCCCTGCACCTGCTTGGAGCCGATCAGCTTCGCCGCCTCGACGACGCCCGGCCACGCCTTCTTCAAGGAAGCGCTCTCGCCCAGCACGGCGCAGGGGACGGCGGCTCCGATGCTGAAGCCTTCTGCGGTTTCGCGGATCTCGCTCAGGCCCTCAATGGCCTTGATGTCGACGATCAGGTCGGGTTCGATGAAGCCGCCCTTCATCCTCACCAGCAGGTCGCTGCCTCCGGCGAGGATGGCGGCCGTGCCGGCCGACCCGGCCAATTGGCCAACGGCATCTTCGATTGAATGCGGACGTATGTAGCGCATCGTCTCCTCATGGTTATCGCAATCTTGTCGACCGTTATAAAGGGTCTCCTCATAATGGCCATCCTCTTCCGCATCGGTGGCGATTGGGCCAAGGCGAGGCAAAATGCAGTCCCACCGGCGCACGCCGGTTCGGCTGACCGTCGGCCGCCCGGAATTGCGTCAAACAAAGGGTAAGCGGCTCGGCGTTGCCGCGAAACGATGAACCGCCGCAGGGGCTTGACCCGACGATCGCTCGCGTGAAACCTCTCCGGTCAAGGGAGAAGTTTCCATGCGACATCTTTTGGTTGTCCTCACCGCCTTGATCCTCGCGACAGCAGCGCAGGCGAGTACGATTTACTACGGCGCCAGGGTGGGAAATGGAACTTACCATCGTGAAAAAGACGGGCATCGGCTCCACGCACGCCAGCATCCTGGCTAAACACGACAGGCAGAAGGCGGGCGCCTACTGCCGCGAATATGGCCACGATTTCTCCAAGGATTGCATCGACGCGGAAATGAAGTCGCCTCTGCACTTCGAGATCACCGCCAACTGCAAGACCGGCAAGTTCACCACCTTCTATGGCGCCAGCATGCTGTTCCAGGGCCGCAACAAGGGCACCGATGTGACGACGGACTATCTGATCACATCGATTGATGACAATGTGGTGCTCGATGGCTCCGGCGCTTCCGGCTACGACTATACGCTGGAGCAGTTCAAGGCGCTGTGCCCCAACCGCGTGAAGTAGGGCCGGTGGCCTGGCCCGCCCGAGCCCGGAACCTGGACCGTGGCGGGCACGGCCATTTGTGGCTAGCAAGTCGTCATCGGAGGCCAAGAAGCATGACCCTGACCAATCAGGATATTGTCGAGCTGACCGCGTGGCGGCGCAAGCTGCACCGGCAGCCGGAGATTTCGAATGAGGAGGAGAAAACGGCAACGGAAGTCGTTTCCTTCCTCGCCGATACGGGGCCGGACAGAGTGCTCACCGGACTGGGCGGGCACGGCGTTGCGGCGGTCTACGACAGCGGCCGAGCCGGCCCGACCGTACTGTTCCGCTCGGAACTCGACGCGTTGCCGATCGAGGAACTCTCCGGCGTGCCGCATGCCTCGCAGGTGCCGGGCAAGTCGCATATGTGCGGCCATGACGGGCACACCGCGATCCTGGCCGCGCTCGGCCGTCAGCTCGGGCGTGAGCGGCCGGCTAGCGGCCGCGTCGTTCTGATGTTCCAGCCGGCGGAAGAAACCGGTAATGGCGCGGCCGGCGTCGTCGCCGATCCGCGCTTCAGCGAGATCACCCCGGATTTCGCCTTCTCGCTGCACAATCTGCCCGGCGTGCCGTTCGGCGAGGTGCGGCTGAAGAGCGGCGTGGTCAACTGCGCCTCGCGCGGCATGCGCATCGTGCTGGAGGGCAAGACCGCGCATTCGTCGATGCCCGAGACCGGCATCTCGCCGATGCTGGCGATCAGTGAGCTGATGCCGGCGCTGCCGGCGCTCGGGCGCGGCAGCTTCGCCGACGACGACTTCTCAATGGTGACCGTCACCCATGCCGAGATGGGCGAAGCCGTGTTCGGCATCGCGCCCGCCCATGCTGAGGTCTGGGCGACGCTGCGCACCC
Source organism: Mesorhizobium sp. M4A.F.Ca.ET.020.02.1.1 (assembly GCF_004022645.1). Classification (NCBI taxonomy): domain Bacteria; kingdom Pseudomonadati; phylum Pseudomonadota; class Alphaproteobacteria; order Hyphomicrobiales; family Phyllobacteriaceae; genus Mesorhizobium; species Mesorhizobium sp. M4A.F.Ca.ET.020.02.1.1. The sequence goes on from NZ_RZOI01000866.1 coordinate 1,912, forward strand.
GGCGCGACGAGCGCATGGCGGATCTCTGCGCCGCCGCTCAAGCGCTGGCCGCGGAAATCGCCGGCCGGCATGGCCTGGCCTTAAGCTCCGACTATCACGAGATCTTCGTCGCCAGTGTCAACGCGCCGGACGCGGTGGCGCACCTGCGCCGCGCGCTCGATGAAGAAAGCGTCGTCCACGGCGAGGAAGCCCTGCCAATGCGGGCCTCGGAGGATTTCGGCCTGTTCGGCCACAGCGCCAAGTCGGCGATGTTCTTCCTCGGCGCCGGCGAGCGCTATCCGGCGCTGCACAATCCGGACTATGATTTTCCGGACGACCTGATCCCGATCGGGTCGAGGATCTTCATGCGCACGGCGCGCAACTT
>NZ_RZOI01000867.1:0-2273 GCF_004022645.1 Mesorhizobium sp. M4A.F.Ca.ET.020.02.1.1
CTGGTGGCGCCTTCCTGGAATGGATGGAAGGCAAGCCGCTGCCCGGCGTCGAGGTGCTGAAGCGCTGAAGCAATTCCAGGAAAATCGGGCTGCGGTTTTTCCGCCCGTGAAAACGGAGCATTCTTGCAGCCAAGCGGTGACGCCTGGGTTGCACGAATGCGACCAGCCCAATCGACTCGATCAACACTCGGCGAGCCGGCCCGGCGGCGCGACATTCGTTCGATTTCGCGCTTTCCGGCATCATTCCTTTGGCGGTAGAGTTCCGTGAACCGCGGAAAACCGCTGTCAGGAGGAAGCAACAATGAGCGAACGTCTCGAAGACATTGCCGCCGCGATCGTGGCCGACGGCAAGGGCCTGTTGGCCGCCGATGAAAGCTCCGGCACCATCAAGAAGCGCTTCGACGTCATCGGCGTCGAATCGACGGCCGACAGCCGTCGCGACTATCGCGAGATGATGTTCCGCGCCGGGGACGCGATGACGCGCTACATTTCCGGCGTCATCCTCTATGACGAGACCATCCGCCAGAAGGCTGCCGACGGCACGCCGCTGGTCGACATCATCAAGGCGTCCGGCGCCATCCCCGGCATCAAGGTCGATGCCGGCGCCAAACCGCTGGCCGGCTTTCCCGGCGACACCATCACCGAGGGCCTCGACGGCCTGCGCGAACGCCTGGCGGATTACTACAAGCTCGGCGCCCGCTTCGCCAAATGGCGCGCGGTGATCGATATTGACGTCGCCAAGGGTGTGCCGTCGGCGACCTCGATCGGCTCGAACGCGCATGCGCTCGCGCGCTACGCCGCGCTCTGCCAGGAGGCCGGCATCGTGCCGATCGTCGAGCCGGAAGTGCTGATGGACGGCGCCCACGGCATCGACACCTGCTACGAGGTCAGCAAGGCGACGCTGCTCAAGCTCTACAGCGAGCTCTATGCCGCGCGCGTCGTGCTCGAAGGCACCATCCTGAAGCCCAACATGGTCATATCGGGCAAGAAATCGGGCAAGCTGGACAGTCCCGAGATCGTGGCCGAAAAGACAATAAAGCTGTTTCGCGAGACGGTGCCGGCGGCGGTTGCGGGCATTGCCTTCCTCTCCGGCGGCCAATCGGACGAGGAGGCGACCGCCAACCTCAACGCCATCAACGCCATCGGCCAGCATCCGTGGAAGCTCACCTTCTCCTATGGCCGTGCCTTGCAGGCAGCCGCGCAGAAAGCTTGGAGTGGCAAGGCGTCGAACATAGCCGCCGGGCAGGCGGCCTTTATCCATCGCGCCCACATGAACCATCTGGCGGCGCTCGGCAAATGGCAGCCGGCGCTGGAAAGGGCCGCCTGACACGTTTCTTCAGACGCGACGAAAAACCCGGGCTACGCGCCCGGGTTTTGTTTTCGCGGCCGGGCATCCCCACTTCTGGGACTGCGTCGAAAGCGCGCCGGCCATGTCGGATCGCCCCGATGTCGAACGTCCTTGGCAGGAGAGGACAGGAGATAGTCATGCATCGCAATGCCATCGTTTCGCGGGAAGACTGGTTCGAGGCGCACAGAAAGCACCTCGAGCGCGAGAAGGAACTGACTCGGTTTCGTGATTGCGTCGCCGCCGAACGGCGCGAATTGCCCTGGCTGAAGATCCGCAAGGACTACGTCTTTGAGAGCGAGCAAGGCCCGAAACGGCTGGCTGGGCTCTTTGGTGAAAACAGCCAGCTGATCGTCTATCACTTCATGCTGGCGCCCGGTTCGAACCATCGCTGCGAGGGCTGCTCCTTCCTCGCCGACCACATAGACGGCGCCAATCTGCATCTCCAGCATCATGACGTGTCGCTGGTCGTGGTGTCGCGCGCGCCGCTGGCCGAGCTGTTGCCCTACAAGCAGCGCATGGGCTGGCGGTTCGACTGGGTGTCGTCCTATGCGTCCGACTTCAACTTCGACATGCAGGTTTCCTTCACCGACAAGCAGATCGCGGCCGGCGACACCACCTACAATTTCGAAAGGCGCGCCCGCACCTCCAAGGACCTGCCCGGTTCCAGCGTGTTCTACAGGGACGAGGCCGGCGATATCTTCCTCACCTTCACGTCGCGCGCTCGCGGCGGCGATCAGCTGATCGGCGCCTATCACTATCTCGACATGACGCCGAAGGGCCGCAACGAGACCGGCCCCTATGGTGGCCTGATGGACTGGGTGCGGCTGCATGACGAGTACGGGGACGTATCCGAGCCGCCGTCGGCGTGTTGCGACTGAACCGGCGCGGCAAGATCGTTCACCCGCACAACAATATGCGCTAAGGG
>NZ_RZOI01000868.1:0-2273 GCF_004022645.1 Mesorhizobium sp. M4A.F.Ca.ET.020.02.1.1
ACGACGTCCTGCAGCGTCGCCGGCAGGGCGCTTTCGAAAATGTCCTTCAGCACGTCGCGACGGTGACGCAGGCCGAGATCGTTGAGCAGCGCCTTCATGATCGCGGCGTGGCCGGGATAGCGGATGGTGCGGTAGTTCAGCGTGCGCACCTTGCCCTTCAGCGTCTCGGCCAGCGTGCCCAGCCCGCCCGAGGTGTTGAAGGCCTCGTAGGTGACGCCGTCGAGCGAGAACTCCTCGCGCTCCTCCAGCGGCGGCACCTCGATCAGCTCGCCCTCGACGATCGCCTCGCAGGGCTCGCAATATTCGTTGATGACCCCGTCGGTGCTCCAGGTCAGATTGTAGTTCAGCGCGTTCGACGGATATTGCGGCAGCGCGCCGACCCGCATGCGCACGCTCTCCAGCGTGTCGAAGCGGCTGGCGAGATCGTTGGCGACGATCGAGATGAAGCCCGGCGCCAGCCCGCATTGCGGAATGAAGGCGCTGCTGGCATCGCGCGCCAGCTCCTTCACCCGCCTTGTGCTGACGACATCCTCGGTGAGATCGAGATAGTGCACGTCGGTAGTGGCGGCCGCCTCGGCGATGCGCGTGGTGAGATGGAAGGGAGCGGCGCTCAGCACCGCGAATTTGCCGGCAAGCGCTGCCTCGAGCACGCCCGGCGCGGCGATGTCGAGTTCCATGGTCTCGACGCCCGCGGGGAGTTCGGCCGCGGCAAGCTGCGCCGCCGAGCGGTCGACGAGCGTCACGCCATAGTCGCCGGTGGAGGCCAGCATCTCGGCGATGGTCGAGCCGATCTTGCCGGCGCCGACGACAACGATGTTCTTCATGATCAATACCCCTGCCATTTCGCGTTACGCAATTCCGGACGGAAACCGCTTCACACCTTTCCTGGAATTGCTCCTGAGCTGGCCGGAATCATCGCAGCTTGCCTGTCGAAAGGAAGCGTGAAATTGTACGAAACGAAATGCCGCTTTTAACAATATGCCGACAAGGATCGTCGAAATGATCAGCGATGCCGAACAGGCCCTGCTTTCACTGCTGCGCGCCAACGCGCGCGCCTCGACCGCCGAGCTCGCCCGCCAGCTCGGCGTGTCGCGCACCACGGTGCAGAGCCGGATCGAGCGGCTGGAGCGCCGCGGCATCATTGCGGGCTACGGCGTGCGGTTGTCGCCCGACTATGAGCAAGGGCTGGTCCGGGCGCATGTGCTGCTCACCGTGACGCCGAAGCTCGCCGACAAGGTGGTGCGCAGCCTGCAGGCGCTGCCGCCGGTTAGGACGCTGCACTCGGTGAGCGGCAATTTCGACATGATCGTCATCGTCGATGCGCCGTCGATCCGCGATCTCGACACACTGCTCGACCAGATCGGGGCGATGGATGGGGTCGAGCGGACGTCGTCGTCGATTATTTTATCGACGCGGATCGATCGGTGAAACTGTTGAGATGCTGGCGCGAGGGGCGAAGGAACGCTGCGCTTCCTTTTCAACGCCCCAAGCAGCCTACGCCCTGCGCCGCTCCGGCCCGTTGTCCAGCCAGGCGACATCTTCCGGCGATAGCTTGATATCCAACGCCCTGAGACTGTCCTCCAGCTCGTCCAGCGTGCGCGGGCCGATCAGCGGCACTGACGGGAAGGGCTGCGCCAGCACATAGGCGAGCGCGACATGGATCGGGCTCTTGCCGAGACGGTTGGCAAGCTCGATGGCGCGGTCGCGGCGGCCGAAATTCTTCTCGGAATACCAGACGCGCACCAGCTCCTCGCTATCATGCTTGTCGCGGCCGGCGCGATCGGTGAAGAAGCCACGGCCCTGGCTCGACCAGGCGAAGTTCGGCATCTGCCGCGCCGTCAGCCAGGCCTTCCAGTCGTCGGTGGACGAGGTGACGCAGCCGGCCCAGATCGGCTCCAGCATCTCAGCCAGCGAGAAATTGTTGGAAAGCGCGCCGGGCTTCTGCTTGCCGGTGCGCTCGGCATAGGCAATCGCCTCATCCATGCGCTCCATGGTCCAGTTCGACCCGCCGAACGGACCGCGGATGCGGCCGGCCTTGACCTCGGCGTCCATGGCGTCGACGAATTCGCCGACCGGCACGTCCGGATTGTCGCGGTGCATGAAATAGATGTCGACATGGTCGGTCTGCAGCCGGTCGAGCGACTGGGCGAGCTGCTTGCCGATCACATCGGGATAGCAGAGCGGTGAATGCGCACCCTTGCCGATCACCACCGACTGCTCGCGCACGCCGCGGTTTCGCAGCCAGTGCCCGAGCAGCGTCTCGGTATAGCCGG
>NZ_RZOI01000869.1:0-2265 GCF_004022645.1 Mesorhizobium sp. M4A.F.Ca.ET.020.02.1.1
CCAGCATCTTGTCGACCGCAATGCCGGTCCAGCGCGACACGATATGGGCGACGTGGTCGGGCGTGACCACCTCCTCGACCATGCCGGCCTTGCCGTCCTGCGCCTCGGCCTCCTTCAGCTTCTTCTCCAGCTCCGGGATCTTGCCATAGGCAAGCTCGCCGGCGCGCTGGAACTCGCCCTTGCGCTGGGCGATGGCCAGTTCGTTGCGCGCCTCGTCAAGCTGCTTCTTGAGGTCGGCGGCGAGCCCGAGCTTCTGCTTCTCGGCCTGCCATTTCGAGGTGAGCTCGGTGGACTCCTCCTCCAGCCCGGCAAGCTCCTTTTCCAGCCTGGCGAGCCGGTCCTTCGAGGCCTCGTCCTTCTCGACCTTGAGCGCCTCGCGCTCGATCTTGAGCTGCATGATGCGGCGGTCGACCTCGTCCAGCGCTTCCGGCTTCGAATCGACCTGCATCCTCAGCCGCGAGGCGGCCTCGTCGACAAGGTCGATCGCCTTGTCCGGCAGGAAGCGGTCGGCGATGTAGCGGTTGGAAAGCGTCGCCGCGGAGACCAGCGCCGAATCGGAGATGCGCACCTTATGATGCTGTTCGTACTTCTCCTTGAGGCCGCGCAGGATAGAGACGGTGTCCTCCACCGTCGGCTCGTTGACGAACACCGGCTGGAAGCGGCGGGCAAGCGCCGCGTCTTTCTCGACATGCTTGCGGTACTCGTCGAGCGTGGTCGCGCCGACGCAGTGCAGCTCGCCGCGCGCCAGCGCCGGCTTCAGAAGGTTGGACGCGTCCATGGCGCCGTCCGCCTTGCCGGCGCCGACCAGCGTGTGCATCTCGTCGATGAACAGGATGATGTTGCCGGCGGCGGCCGTCACCTCGTTGAGCACGGCTTTCAGCCGCTCCTCGAACTCGCCACGATATTTGGCGCCGGCGATCAGCGCACCCATGTCGAGCGCCATCAGCTGCTTGTCCTTCAGCGATTCCGGCACGTCGCCATTGACGATGCGCAGCGCCAGGCCCTCGGCGATCGCCGTCTTGCCGACGCCCGGCTCGCCGATCAGCACCGGGTTGTTCTTGGTGCGGCGCGACAGCACCTGGATGGTGCGGCGGATCTCGTCGTCGCGGCCGATGACCGGATCGAGCTTGCCGGCGCGCGCGTCGGCCGTGAGGTCGCGCGCGTATTTCTTCAACGCGTCATAGCCCTGCTCGGCGTTGGCCGAATCGGCGGTGCGACCCTTGCGGACATCATTGATGACCTGGTTCAGCGCCTGCGCGGTCACGCCGGCCTTGGAGAGGATGTCGGCGGTCTTGGCCGACTTCTCCATGGCCAGAGCCTGCAGCAGGCGTTCGACGGTGACGAAGCTGTCGCCGGCCTTCTTGGCCAGCTCCTCGGCGGTCGAGAACACCTTGGCCAAGGGCTGCGCCAGGTAGAGCTGGCCATTGCCGCCTTCCACTTTGGGCATGGCCTCGAGTGCGGCCTCGACGCCCAGCTTGATGTCGCGGACATTGCCGCCGGCGCGCTCGATCAGCGATGCGGCCAGGCCCTCGTCGTCATCGACGAGCACCTTCAGCATATGTTCGGGGGTGAATTGCTGGTGATTGCGCGAGAGTGCCATGGTCTGGGCGGACTGGATGAAGCCGCGCACGCGCTCGGAATATTTTTCAAGATTCATATCTGTCTCCTTCCATCACCGGCCCGCTTTGCGGCACCGGATCTGATTACGGTGACGGACCCGCCCATTCGAGCCGGATCCCTGTTCACGCGAGATATGGTGCGTAGCTCCCAGCCTCTCAAGACGCCTTGATATCGGTCAAAGGATAAAATTCCAGGCATGCGGAAACGAAAACGGCGGAGATTTCTCCCCGCCGTTGATGGACCTGAAGACAGGACTCGATCAGTTGTTGACGTCGGCAATGACCGGGTCGTTGGCCGCGCCTTCGGCCGGGGCCAGATTGTCTTCGGACGGCGCGGCACTGGCTTCGGCAGGCGCCGCGTTCACCCCTTCGGTGCCCGCATCGCCGCTGCCGGCTTCGGCCTGGCTATCCGTCTGGTCGGCATTGGCTTCGTCGGCATTGCCGCGCGAACGGCGTGGACGGCGCGGACGGCGCGAGCCGCCATTGTCGGCGGCCGCTTCGTTGCGCTCTGCCTGGGCCGCGAGGGCCGCCGGCGAAAAACTGTCGAACAGGGGCGCCTGCTCGGCCACGGTCGGCTCCGCCTGGGCGGCGGCTTCCGGCAGCGCCGGCGCCTCGTTGCGGCGGTTCTGGTCGAAGCGCTGGCCGC
>NZ_RZOI01000086.1:0-13780 GCF_004022645.1 Mesorhizobium sp. M4A.F.Ca.ET.020.02.1.1
GTCAGGAGCAGGACGACCGAAAAAGCCGCTGTCCGCCGCGACCAGCCGGCGGCGCTCGACGTCTGCCGTTCAGCAACAACAACCATTATCCGCCGCACCAACCCGAACGGTACCTAGAGCGTTTCATCGTTTCAGGAAAGCGAAGGACGCTCTATCTCTTTGTTTTGACGCAATTCCGGACGGAAAACCGCTACGCACTTTTCCTGGAATTGCTCAGGAGTTTCTTGACGGCTGCCAGAAGCCTCAAAAACATCCATCCCGTCAATCCGTCGGCAAGCGATAGTCCCTAAATTGCTCGCGCAAGGTGATCTTCTGGATCTTGCCGGTGGCGGTATGGGGAATTTCGCCGACGAAGGCGACGTCGTCGGGCAGCCACCACTTCGCCACCTTGCCGCTCATGAAGGTCAGGATGTCGGTCTTGCTCGGCTCCTTGCCCGGCTTGCGCACGATGACCAGCAGGGGCCGCTCGCCCCATTTCGAGTGCGGAACGCCTATTGCCGCCGCCTCGGCGACATCGGGGTGGCCGACGGCGAGGTTTTCGAGATCGATGGTCGAGATCCATTCGCCGCCCGACTTGATGACGTCCTTGGCGCGGTCGGTGATCTGCATGTAGCCGCCAGCATCGATATGGGCGACGTCGCCTGTGTCGAACCAGCCCTCGGCGTCGAACTGCTCGGAGCCGACACCGCCATAATAGGCGCGCGCGATGGCCGGGCCGCGCACCTTCAGCCGCCCGAAGGTCCTGCCGTCCCATGGCAGCGCATTGTTGTCGTCGTCGGTCACCTTCATTTCGACGCCGAAGGGCGGATAGCCCTGCTTGCCCTGGACATCGAGCCTGGCATCGCCCTGCAGCCCGGCATATTCGGGCTTCATCGTGCACAGCGTGCCGAGCGGCGACATTTCGGTCATGCCCCAGGCATGGATGACCTGGACGTCGTAATTGTCCTGGAATTTCTGGGTTATGGCGCGCGGACAGGACGAGCCGCCGATGACGACCTTCCGCAGGTGGGGAAGCTTCCTGCCGGTCTCCTCCAGATATTGCAGCAGCATCATCCATACCGTCGGCACCGCGGCACTGAAGGTCACCTTCTCGGTGTCGAGCAATTCATAGATCGAGGCACCATCCATCTTGCAGCCGGGCATGACCAGCTTGGCGCCGATCATCGGCGCGCTCTGGCCGAGGCCCCAGGCATTGGCATGGAACATCGGCACGACCGGCAGGATGACGTCACGGGCCGAAATGCCCATGGCGTCGGGCATGGCGGCGATCATGGCGTGCAGCACATTGGAGCGGTGGCTGTAGAGCACGCCCTTGGGATCGCCCGTCGTGCCCGAGGTGTAGCACATGCCGGCGGCGGTGTTCTCGTCGAAGGTCTTCCAGGCGAAAGCGCCATCGGCTTCGGCCAGCCAGTCCTCATAGGCAACCGCGTTCGGCAGCGCCGTATCCGGCATATGCGCGCTATCGGTCAGTACGATGACCTTGTTCAGCGATTTGACTGCGCCGGCGATCTTTTCCAGGAGCGGCACGAAGGTCAGGTCGACGAAGATCGCCCTGTCCTCGGCGTTGTTCATGATCCAGGCGATCTGTTCGGGAAAGAGACGCGGATTGAGCGTGTGATAGATCGCGCCGATGCCCATGATGCCATACCAGGCCTCGATGTGGCGCGCCGTGTTCCAGGCGAGCGTGGCGATGCGATCGCCGAGCCTGAAGCCGTCCTGCTCCAGCCGCTGCGCCACCTTCAACGCCCGCTGGTGGATGTCGGCATAGGTGGTGCGCACGATCGGGCCCTCGATCGAGCGCGACACGATCTCGCGTCCGCCGTGCTGCCGCTCGGCGTTGTCGATCAGCTTGTGGCAAAGCAGCGGCCATTCCTGCATCAGTCCAAGCATTTGTTCCTCCCCTGCGCTTTTGGCGATCTTTTTGCGCCATTGTGGGACGAACCTGCGGATTGTCCAGCCGTTAGCGTTGAAAGCGGTGCATTCCTTGATGCCGCCGCGGAAACCGCCACAATCCGGCCATCGTCGGCGTTAAATTTCGTTAACGGGCTGTGGGTGCGATTGGCGAATGAAAGAGGTTCGCATGGACACGCAGCTCGACGACAAGGCTCCCGAAGACTTGGCACTCGAAAATGCGCTTGCCGAAAGTCTGACCGATTTGGCGCCGGACGCCAGAACTGTTTCCGAAGATGAATTCGTCGAGGTTGTCGGAGGCGCCTTGGAGGCGGTCGGCGGCACGCTGCTGTTCAAGATGTGCGTCCAGGACGGCGATGAGGCCCAGCATGTCGCGGCGGCTTGCGTCGGCGACGGCGGCAATCGCCAGTTCCTGCTGCTCACCTTGCCGACCGTCGGCGGTGCGTTGAAGGTCGAGACCGCGTCGAGGAGCACCAATCCGGTGGCCGGCATCGCCGCCGCCTATGCCGGGCTGATGGACGTGTTCCAAACGGCCGCCTGACAGTTCCAGCGAAAGGGTCGGTTTGAGCGCCCGCCCAGGCGTGGGCTCGGCCTTGCGCCGGCCGCCTGTCCGACACATCTATTGCGGGCGACCTCTCATCTGGACAAGGAGATCCCCGCCAATGGACCAGATCGCCAACCCCGCTCCCGGCTTCCAGCGCAATCCCGCCAAGGTCATTACCATCGAGCCTTATCGCGGCACCGTCACCGTGCGCGCCGGCGAAACGGTCATCGCCTCGTCGAAAAGAGCGAAGCTCCTGTCGGAGCCGCCCTATCCCGCGGTCTTTTATATTCCGTTCGAGGACATCGATTTCAGTCTGTTGGCCAAGACCGGTCACTCGACGCACTGCCCCTTTAAGGGCGACGCGAGCTACTGGAGCGTTCTGCCGGCCGAAGAGACAGGCAAGGACGCGATGTGGGCCTATGAGCGGCCCTTCGACGAGATGACGGAAATCCGCGATCACGGCGCCTTCTATCCCAGCAAGGTGACGATCGAAGCGGCCCCGGACTGAGCGACAAAAGATGAAGCAAAGGCCGGGATGATGCGAACGCGAGATCGCCATCGGACGCGACCTCGACGCATCAATGAAATGGCCTGCGAGTCCGGTCAATGCTGGCCTTTGCGAACGGCCACGATGAGCGCCGACAGGCCGTAGGCCAGCACCAGCAACGGGAACAGGGCGAAGAGATACGCCGCACCCGGGCCGCGCTCGAGCAATACTGTTTTCACATCGTCAGGATCGAACCAGCAGGGATGGACCGATCCATCCGGATAGTCTCCCAGCTTTTGCAGGGAGAACCCGATCCAGCCCAGGCTGACGGCGGAAATCGGCGGAAAAGCCGCCGAGTAGGTCTCGGTGCCGAGCGCCTCGTAGCGGACGGCGAACACGGACTGGTATGTACTCGACCGCGCACTCTTGCCGGTGCCCGGAAAGGCGCGGATGGCCGAGTCGAAGACGGTGCAGGATGTTTCCCGATAGGCCGTAAAGGACCGGAAGTCGCCAACCGCGAGCCCCGCGAAAAAGAGCAGGAAGCCCACCGCGGTGGCGACCGCGAACCACGCGCCGAGCGCCGTCCGCCCGCGTCCTCGCCCCGCCATTCGCGCGACGACTGCTGCACCGGCGACAGCGAAGGCCAGGAACGCGAGCACGACAAGTTGCGCCCGGGTGACCTTCACCGGTCCGACGCGGATTGCGTTCGGATCGGGCGCCGCCGCCAGTTCCGGCGCCGTTTCGAAACGCAGGTACCCTGCAGGCAACGTCGTGATCTCGGTGGCGAGCGGGGCAAGCGTTCCCGCCGCTTCGCGCCGCGTCAGAAGGTCTATCCGGCACTGCGTGGTCGATCCGGCCGAAAATGCCCCCTCGTGCCAGACGAGACCCCTGCTGTCCGGGTCGCGTACCGCGCCGGCACAATCGCCGTCGGCACGGATGAAATAGGCTTGCGGCAGGACGGTCTTGATGCGCGCATAGGCGCTGTCGCCACCGGTGTTCGTCACCGTAACCGCATAGTGGAGAACGTCGCCCGCAACCGCCGGCACGGGCTCGTGGATGGCGTTCGAGGTCGAAAAGTCCGGCGGTGCCGCGCGGATTGGGCCGCACATCACCGCCGTAACCAGAAGCGCGGCCCACCACGCGAGACCAACTAGTTTTCGCAGATGAAGTTCATCCCCACAGAATGTGATCGACAAGAGACACCGCCGACATGGCTCTGTAAAGCCGATTTTGCGGTCCCGTATTTTCCGCCGCGATCACGAGGATTGGCACAGCCTTGTCTGCTGGATCCGGCCAAAGCGCACCCTGAGCGATCAGTCGGTGGTGCCGTCGTTGCCTATGCCGTCGGCATGGTCGAGCCGCACGAAGGTCAGGCCCTTTTGCTTGAGCGCCAGCAGCCCCTGCACCACGCCCTCGCCGGCGGCATGGGTCGGCTGGTTGATATGGGCGATGATGACGTCGCCGTCCTTGGCGGCGGCGATGCGCCGGGCGGTTTCCCTGGCGCCCAGCAGCGATCCGCCGTCGCCGTTGATCGAGAAGCCGGCGACCTTGAAGCCGAGCTTGCGAATCATCGCTATGGCCGAGGGGCTGTATTCGGCGGTGGCGCCGCGAAACCATTTCGGTGCCGGTTCACCGGTCCCTGCGAGCGCCGTGGCGCCCGATTCGACCTCCGCCAGCACGGCATCCGGGCTGCCGGCGCTGCGGATGCCGTAGATCTTTTGCGGCGTGTCGACAGCCGGAACATGGCGGCCGCCGTGATTCTCCAGTTCGAACAGGTCCGGATGCGCGCGCATGATCTCGACGGCGGCCGCGTTGCGCTTCAGCCAGATGCCGGTGACGAAGATCGTGGCGGGGGTCCTGTTGTCGACAAGCGCCGAGAGGATGCGCGGATCGGTCTGGCCGCCGCAGGCGTCGAGCGTCAGCGCGACGCGGCCGCTACCGCCAGCCTGCGGTTTCAGATGCAACGTCGGCTCGACAAGCGGCGCGGCGCTGGCCGTGGACACGGCGCAAACCGACAGCGCGACCGCGCAAAGATGTTTTCGCAAGAGACGCATGGTCGATTTCCGGGCCGGCGGTCGAAGCGGGATGGTTGCAATATCCAGCCAGAAGACCCGCATCAAGGCGAAAATCGGGACGGCGCACGCGCGAAGGATAACGTCACGAGAATTTGCTTCAGGCGTAACGCGAGAGCGCGTTTGCCGTTTGCTTTTCGGTGCGCGCGAGGATCTCGCGCACGGCCTCAGCAACAGGCGCGACTTCCAGGCGCCAGACGCAGCACGCCTTGCTCGGATCCGTCCGCTTGCAGAAGTCGCTCGCCACGCATTCGCAAGGCATGGAGGGCTGCAGCGAGATGCTCGGCACGCCGACCGGCCCCCAGCGGATCGGATTGGTCAGCCCGTAGAGGCCAACGACCGGGGTTCCCGCTGCGGCGGCCATGTGCATGGGGCCACTTTCATTGCCGAGGAAAAGCCGCGCCTCCTTCAGCAGCGCCAGCAGCGTTTCGAGCGAAAGCGCGCCGACAAAGTTGACGACCGGCGAGGCTGTCCTCGCGGCAATCTCGTCGGCCGGCTTGTGCTCGTCGGCGGCCCGGACGAGCACGAAGTCCAGGCCGGTCTCGCGCGCGATGTCGCCGATAACGGCAGCAAAGCGTTCCGGCTGCCACCGCCGGCCAAGAAAGCTCGCTCCGGCATGCACCGCGACAAAGCCCTTTCGCCTCAGATGGTACTTGTCCAGCAACGCAAGCACGCGCGCCGTCTCCAAAGACAGTGGGCGGATGGACGGCGCTTTTATGCGCAGATCGACGCCAAGCGACTCGAGCGGTGAAAGATAGCGGTAGAGATAGTGTCGTTCCCCGAAGCCGAACGGCCTGGCCCGTACGTTGGCCGGCTGACGCTCGTGCCAGCGCAAGGGCCTTTCGGACGGATGATAGCCGACCCTGATCGGAGCGTTGACGAGGCCGCTGACGATCCGCGAGGTTTTCGAATCGGTCAGGTCGATCGTCATGTCGAAGCGGAACCGGCGCAGCCTGCGCACCATCGAATACAGCTCGCGCCCCCGCTGCAGCGGCGATCCGCGCATCATGGCGCGCCGGAACGTGACGACATCGGTCGCGATGCCGTGGGCGGTGAGGAAGCTGGCGAAACGCGCCTCGCAAAGGAACACGATCCCGACGCCGGGATATCCGAGCTGGAGGTTCCTGGCCAGCGCCGAGGCGAGAACGAGATCGCCGATGAACTTGGTCTGCAAAATGAGAATCGAGCGGACGGGGGCGGTGGATATCTGCAACATCTGTCTCGGGCACCGGAGGATCGGAGACCCTGGAAACTGGGCGGAAACGATGTCGAGATTGGGAGCCGTCACGCGCACGATCGCGTGACTTTGCTTACAAAACCGTGAGGTACGGGCCCCGTCAGCGGTGCCGACGGGCGACCGAAAATCAGCCCCGCGACGCTGCCTTGGCGACCTGAACAGCGGCCTGCGCCGCCGCCAGCCTCGCGATCGGCACGCGGTAGGGCGAGCACGAGACATAGTCGAGGCCGACCTCTTCACAGAAGCGGATCGACGAGGGGTCGCCGCCGTGCTCGCCGCAGATGCCGAGCTTGATCTCGGGTCGCGTCACCCTGCCCTTTTCGGCCGCGATGCGCACCAGTTCGCCGACGCCCTCTATGTCGAGCGACACGAACGGATCCTGCTCGATGATGCCCTTCTGCCGATAGGTCTCCAGGAAGGAGGCCGCATCGTCGCGTGAGATGCCGAAGGTGGTCTGGGTGAGATCGTTGGTGCCGAAGGAGAAGAATTCGGCCGCCTCGGCGATGACGTGGGCGCGGATCGCGGCACGCGGCAGCTCGATCATCGTGCCTGTGAGATAATCGATTTTGATGCCGCTCTCCTGCATGACGCTGGCCGCGACGGCGTCGATGCGCGCCTTGACGTAGTCGAGCTCCTTCACCAGGCCGACCAGCGGCACCATGATCTCAGGCACCACCAGAGCGCCGGCCTTCTGGCCCGCCTGGACGGCCGCCTCGAAAATGGCGCGCGCCTGCATCTCGGCGATCTCGGGATAGGAGACCGCCAGACGGCAGCCGCGATGGCCGAGCATCGGGTTGAACTCGTGCAGGGCCTCGGTGCGCTGCCTGAGCTTATCGGGCGAAACCTTCATCGCGGCCGCGACCTCGGCCAGCTCGGCTTCCGTCTTCGGCAGGAACTCGTGCAGCGGCGGATCGAGCAGGCGGATCGTCACCGGCAGGCCGGCCATGATCTCGAACAGCTCGAGGAAATCCGAGCGCTGCATGGGCAGCAGCTTGTCGAGCGCGGCGCGCCGGTCCTTCTCGGTGTCGGCCAGGATCATCTCGCGCATGGCGACGATACGGTCGCCGTCGAAGAACATGTGCTCGGTGCGGCAGAGTCCGATGCCTTCGGCGCCGAACGAGCGCGCCATGCGCGCATCAAGCGGCGTTTCGGCATTGGTGCGCACCTTCATGCGGCGTGCCGCGTCGGCCCATTCCATGATGGCGGCGAAATCGCCCGACAGTTCCGGCTGCAGCATGGCCACCGCGCCCTTCAGCACCTGACCGTTGGCGCCATCGATGGTGATGATGTCGCCCTTGCGGAAGGTCTGGCCCATCGAGATCAGAGTCCCGGCCTTGTAGTCGACGCGTAGCGACCCTGCGCCCGACACGCAGGGCTTGCCCATGCCGCGCGCCACCACAGCGGCATGGCTGGTCATGCCGCCGCGCGTGGTGAGGATGCCTTCGGCCGCATGCATGCCGTGGATGTCCTCGGGGCTTGTCTCGATGCGTACCAGGATAACCTTGCGGCCTTGCGCCTTGGCGTCCTCGGCATCGCCCGAGGAAAAGACGATCTCGCCGGTTGCCGCACCCGGCGAAGCTGGCAGGCCGACGCCAATGACGTCGCGCGCGGCCTTCGGATCGATGGTCGGGTGCAGGAGTTGGTCGAGCGAGGCAGGATCGATGCGGGCGACCGCTTCCTCCCTGGTAATCAGCTTGTCCTTCGCCATCTCGACGGCAATCCTGAGCGCTGCCTTGGCCGTGCGCTTGCCGGACCTGGTCTGCAGCATCCAAAGCTTGCCGCGCTCGATCGTGAATTCGAGATCCTGCATGTCGCGGTAGTGCTTCTCGAGGCGGTCGGAGATGTCGACGAAAGCCTGGAAGGCATCCGGCATCAGCTTCTGCAGCGACGGCTTGTCGGATCCGGCAGCGATGCGCGCCGCCTCGGTGATGTTCTGCGGGGTACGGATGCCGGCGACGACATCCTCGCCCTGGGCGTTGACCAGAAACTCGCCGTAGAGCTGCTTTTCGCCGGTCGACGGGTTGCGGGTGAAGGCGACGCCGGTGGCGGACGTATCGCCCATATTGCCGAACACCATGGCCTGGACATTGACCGCCGTGCCCCAGCTCTCGGGAATGTCGTGCAGGCGGCGATAGGTGATTGCGCGGTTGTTCATCCAGCTGGAGAACACAGCGCCGATGGCGCCCCAGAGCTGTTCGTGCGGCTCCTGCGGAAATGGCTTGCCGAGTTCCTCCTCGACCTTGGCCTTGTAGAGCGCGATCACGCCCTGCCATTCGAGCGCCGTCAGCTCGGTGTCCAGCTCATGGCCGAGGTTCGCCTTCTCATCCTCCAGGATCTCCTCGAAAACTTCATGGTCGAGCCCCATGACGACGTCGGAATACATCTGGATGAAGCGGCGGTAGCTATCATAGGCGAAGCGGGCGTCACCGGAATCGGCGGAGAGCGCCTCGACCGTCTCGTCATTGAGGCCGAGATTGAGGACGGTGTCCATCATGCCCGGCATGGAGGCGCGAGCGCCGGAGCGCACCGACACCAGGAGCAATTTCGACGGATCGCCGAAGCGGCGGCCGGTCAGCCGGCCGATATGGTCGAGCGCAACCGTAACGTCCGCTTCGAGTTCGGACGGATAAGTGCGGCCGTTGGCGTAATAGGCGTTGCAGACCTCGGTGGTGATGGTGAAACCCGGCGGGACGGGCAGGCCGAGGCTGCACATCTCGGCCAGGTTGGCGCCCTTGCCGCCGAGAAGATTACGGTCGCCGGCACGGCCCTCAGCGGCGCCATCGCCGAAGGTGTAAACCCACTTGGTCATGCTCGCCCTCCAACGGTCGCAGATCGCAGGCCGGCGAAGCCCATGGCCTCGGCTTCGTCCGGTCCGATCCGAGCGATATGATGCTGCACTGCGAAAGGCAAGGCGTCGCCAAAGCCGGCCGGCCGCTACAATCGATTAAGGAAAACCCCTAAAATCGATTAAGCAAAAGCTGCGTCAAAAAGACCGGACGCTTTGACGACGATTGAGATTGACGCAATGCGAGTATCCGGAGCGCGCCATGCAGCCGGTGATAGGTCTCATCATCCGGAATACATTGCAAAATGCGGAGCCGCTAAAATTCCGGCGATACATCCCGGCAGCTCGCGAAATCTTGCCGGTTCGATTTCGTTCAACCGCGCGCGCAAGGGCGCCGGTATGATTTTTTGTTGACAGCGAACCCCACTCCAATATTACCGGCCTGATCTTCCAAACAGCAAAAGAAGAACGATGAAATTCGGGTCGAGCGGCGTCCGAGGTTTGGCTTCGGAATTGGTTGGGAAGCCAAGCGGACTCTATACTGAGGCGTTCGCCTGGCGTCTGGCTTCAAGCGGCTTGCAATCGAGTGGCGCGGTCTTTGTCGGCCGTGACCTGCGCGACAGCAGCCCGGCGATTGCCGACCGTTGCATGGCGGCGTTGGCCGCGAGCGGATTCCAGCCGATCGATTGCGGCGTCATCCCAACCCCGGCCCTCGCTCTTTATGCCCAAAAGCAGGGCGCGGCCGCTCTGATGGTAACCGGCTCCCACATTCCCGCCGACCGCAACGGCATCAAATTCTATCGCCCGAATGGCGAGATCGATAAGGCGGACGAGGCTGCGATAACGCAATATGTCGCCGACAAGTCAAATGTGTACGATCCGCCAACTCTTCCTGAGACGACCTGGCCAAGGCGCCATGACGAAGCGATTGCCGGTTACCAGGAACGCGCCAACGATATCCTGGGGCCGGGTTCGCTGTCCGGCATGAGGGTCGGCGTGTATCAGCACAGTTCGGTCGCGGCGGAATTGCTGGTGCGGGTACTTCGATTGTTCGGCGCCGAGGTGGTCCCGGTCGGCAAAAGCGAAACCTTCGTGCCGGTCGATACCGAAGCGGTGGGCGCGGCCACGCTTGCGAAATTCAAGGCCTGGAGCCGTGAGTTCAAGCTCGACGCCATCGTGTCCACGGACGCCGATGCCGACCGCCCGCTTGTCGCCGACGAGAAAGGCGATCTGTTCCGGGGCGACCTGATTGGGCTCGTCACCGCGCTTTTCGTGGCAGCGGATACGGTAGTAACGCCCGTGACCTCCAATTCGGGTATTTCGGATGCCCTGGGTTTCGAGGTGAGGAGAACCAAGGTCGGGTCGCCGTTCGTCATCGATGGCATGGAAGTGTCGTACCGTGGCGGCAACATCGTCATCGGCTTCGAGGCCAATGGCGGCGTCCTCCTGGGATCGGATTGCCTGCTGAATGGAAAGACGCTGGCGGCCCTGCCGACACGCGACTCGCTGCTACCGATCCTTGCCGTGCTCGGCACCATGGCATCGACGAAAAGACCGCTGTCGCGTTTGCGCGAGCTTTGGGACCTTCCGTTCTGCGCGAGTGAGCGACTCGAGAACTTCCCGGTGGAGAGTTCAAGCCGGTTGATGACCCAACTCGCCAACCCCGATGCGCTGCAGCAATTCCTGGCTCCGTTTGGCACTGTTGCCGAAATCGATGAAACCGATGGCCTCAGGGCGCGGATGGATAGTGGCGAGATCATACATTTGCGGCCGTCCGGAAATGCGCCGGAATTGCGCTGCTATTCGGAGGCCGCGAGCTATGCCAGGGCGACGGCGATCGTGGCATTGACACTGGAGAAGGCTCGGGCATTCGCATCTCCGGGCACAGAGGGCATTTGATGAAAGTCGTTCCGGTGATCATCAGCGGTGGAGCCGGCTCGCGCCTGTGGCCTGCCTCGCGGCAGTCGCATCCCAAGCCGTTCCTGAAGGTGGCGGACGGACATTCACTGATCCAGCATACCGCGTTGCGCGCCGCCTCGATCAGGGACGTCGTCGAGCTGGTCACGGTGACGTCCAGGGAACACCTCTTCCTCACGACAGACGACTTCGACGCTCTGGAGCCCGTTGTTCCTCAGCGGACCTTCCTGCTCGAGCCTGAGGGCCGCGATACGGCTGCAGCCGTGGCCGCGGCTGCGATCCACGCCAAGGCAATGCAAGGCCCCGACGTCATCCTGTGCATTTTCCCAGCCGACCACATGATCGGAAACGTGCCAGCATTCCTGAGCGCCGTGGCCAGGGCGATCGAGCATGCCGGGCAAGGACGCATCGCGACGCTGGGCATAAATCCGACCAGGCCGGACACGGCCTTCGGCTATATCGAGGCAGACGGCGAAAAGGTTGTCCGCTTCGTCGAGAAGCCGGATCTGGAGACGGCCAAGGCCTATGTCGCGTCCAAGCGGTTCTTCTGGAACGCCGGCATTTTCTGCTTCCGCGCGCAGGTCATGCTCGAGGCAATGGCCAAGCATTGCCCCGCGGTGATCGACGCCGTTGTCGCCAGCTACGAGGACAGCCACGTCAGCCGGGGCGAAGGTTTCGCCAACATCGAACTCTCGTCTGAGCATTTCGCCATGGCTCCGCGCATTTCGCTCGACCATGCGGTGATGGAAAAGGCGCAAAACCTGGCCGTCGTTCCCTGCGACATGGAATGGAACGACATTGGATCATGGAACGCGATGGCCGAACTGGTCGCCCCCGACCAGAGCGGCAACCGGATTCGCGGTGACGTTCGCATGGTCGACACCGCGGACAGCTTCATCAGTTCCGACAAACGCGTCATCGGCACTGTCGGCGTCAGTGACCTGGTGATCGTCGATTCCCCGGACGCATTGCTGGTGGCGTCCCGCGACCGCGTCCAGGACGTCAAGAAGCTGTTCGAATCCCTCAAGGCTTCCGGGCATGAGGCGCACTTGCTCCACAGCACCGTGCACCGGCCATGGGGTACCTATACGGTCCTCGAGGAAGGCGAGCGCTTCAAGATCAAGCGCATCGAGGTCAAGCCTGGCCGGCGCCTGAGCCTGCAGATGCATCACCATCGTTCGGAACACTGGGTCGTGGTCAGCGGCACGGCCAAGATAATCAATGGCGACGAGGAACTGCTCCTGGCGACCAATCAGTCGACCTACATTCCTTGTGGCCATAAGCATCGGCTTGAAAACCCGGGCAAGATCGACCTGGTGATTATCGAAGTCCAGAGTGGCGACTATCTGGGCGAGGATGACATCGTGCGCTTTGACGACGTATACGGTCGCGCCTGACAATTTCATTGGCTCGCCGGGCTGGGGCGGGCAACATCGGCAACACGGGCTTGGGTGGAGCAATCATCGGACACATCGAGAGCATTGATGACAAAAACAGCATTGATAACGGGCGTCACCGGACAGGACGGCGCCTATCTGGCGGAACTGCTGCTCGCCAAAGGCTATGAGGTCCACGGACTTGCGCGGCGATCGAGCACGGCCGACGTCAACACGACACGCCTGAAATGGCTCGGTATCGAGAAGGACGTCAGGATCGTCGACGGAAACCTGACGGATCTTTCCGGCCTGGCCCGAACGATGCGCGACATCAGGCCGGACGAGGTCTACAATCTTGCCGCCCAGTCCTTCGTCAAGTCATCGTGGCAGCAGCCGATCCTGACGGGCAACGTCACCGGCATCGGCGTGACCAACGTGCTTGAGGCGCTTCGCCTCGAAATCCCCGAGGCGCGCTTCTATCAGGCCTCGTCGTCGGAGATGTACGGCCTTATCCAGGAGCCAATGCAGTCGGAAACGACCCCCTTCCATCCCCGCTCGCCCTATGCGGTGGCGAAGCTCTATGGCCACTGGATCACCATCAACTACCGCGAAAGCTTCGGCCTGCATGCCTCGAGCGGCATTCTGTTCAACCACGAATCGCCGCTGCGCGGCATCGAGTTCGTGACACGCAAGGTCACGGATGCGGTCGCGCGCATCAAGAAGGGCCTGTCCAGGGAATTGCGGCTCGGCAATATCGACGCCAAGCGCGACTGGGGCCACTCCAAAGACTATGTCCGCGCCATGTGGCTGATGGTACAGCAGGATGTGGCGGACGACTATGTCGTGGCCACCGGCAGGACGACGACCGTGCGCGACATGTGCCGCATCGCCTTCGAGCATGTGGGACTCAACATCGAGGACCATCTGGTCATCGACCCCGAACTGTTCAGGCCCGCCGAAGTCGAAATCCTGCTCGGAAATCCGGCAAAGGCAAAGGCCAAGCTGGGGTGGGAAGCGACGATTTCGCTGGAAGACATGATCCGGGAAATGGTGGATGCCGACCTTGAACGTCACACCAACCAGCCCGCACGCTAGGTCGAGCAGAGAGCCCTTTGCGTAATGGTCGATAGCTTGACGCATCGCATTCTGATCACCGGGGCAAGCGGCTTTGTCGGCTCGGCGCTGTTACAGCTGCTCGCGCGAGACCATGGCAAGTGCGAGGTGTTCGCCTTCGGCCACGGCAAGGGGCAGATGAACCCGATCGACCTCATGGACAGGAGCGCGGTCGAGGCAGCGATCCGAAAGACCCGTCCAACAGCGCTTGTGCACCTGGCGGCGGTGGCGGCGCCGGCGGATGCGCGCAACGCGCCGCGACATGCATGGGACGTCAACGTGACGGGGACGATGAACCTCGCCGAATCGGCGATGCGCCATGCTCCGGAGGCCAGGTT
>NZ_RZOI01000870.1:0-2258 GCF_004022645.1 Mesorhizobium sp. M4A.F.Ca.ET.020.02.1.1
GGTCACATCGGTGCCCATGCGCGTGCCGCCCATATGGTGGTGGCCGGCCGTCTCCTCATTCGTCGGATAGTCCCCGCCATTGAGGATCCAGTCGGCGATGCGCACCCGGCCAAGGTTCTTCTCGGCCAGCGTCTTGCCGAACAGCCTGAGGCCTTCGAGAATTGTGCGGCGTTCCAGCGGGGACTTCTTCCAGTGCAGTTCGATGCGCGGCACGCCGGCGTGGTCGACATCGGTCTTCGACAGCGCGATCCGGTTCGAGGCCAGCGGCGCCTGTTCCCACGCGACATAGAGCTGGGCGGCGCAACGCAGGCGCTGGCTGAGCTTGGCGGACATCCATTCGGCCATGTCGGGTGCCGTGCAGGCGAGGTCGGCGATCAATCGCTTGACACTGGGATAGGGCGACTCGATGAGCCTGATGCCGAAATTCAGGATCTGCAGCCGCTCCATGGCGGTGAGCGTCGGCGAGAAGAAGGCCTCGTTGACGGCATCGACCTCGAACTCGCCATAGTCCGCCAGGATGGCGTTGCCGCCCTCGAAGGTCGGATGCTCCATCCAGTAGCGGCCGAGGGCTTCCGCGTTCGGCACCACGCCGCCATTCGAGCGCTGGTTCGACCACAGGAGCAGCCGCGAATTCTCCAGCCCGCCGGTGCACACGATGAAGTAGTCGGCGCTGAAGACGCCGGCGTCCTGGCCGTTCGACCACAGCCGGGCGCCGCTCACCCGCCTGCCGTCGCCTGCAAGTTCGGTGGCATAGGTGTTGAGCACCACGGCGATGTTCTTGCTCTTGTCCAGCTCGTCAGCGAACTTCTCGCCGAAGCGCACTGCACCGCTCTTGATCAGCTGCACCCAACGGATGTCGTCCGAGATTGGCACATCCGGTCGGAAGTCGGGCAGCTCGAGGATGTCGTGGACTTCCGCCAGATAGGGCTCGATGTCGGCGCGGCTGATCGGCCAGCCGGTGTCCGGCGCCCAGGCCTTGGGCTCGAAATCCTGGCTGTCGAGCACCCGGCACCAGCCGGCCCAGTGATTGGAGGAGCCGCCCATGAAGCGCAGCCGCGTGATGTCGAGATCGAAATAGGGATCGCCCACAGTGGTGCCGCGGTAGAAATCCTGCGATTCGTCGCTGAATTCGCGCGATCCGGCCTCCAGCACGACCACAGGAATGCCTGCAGCGCCGAGCTTTCTGGCGATCGTGGTGCCCGCCGGGCCGGAGCCGAGGATGCAGGCCTTGGCGGCGAAATTCGCCGCACGGAAGGCTTCGTAGCTGTCGAAGATCACGCGAGATCGCTCCGCTTCAGGATCCAGCCATTGACCTCGACGATCTCGTCCGGATCGACGACGGGCTGGTTGCGGAACAATGACAGGGCCGGCAGCGCGATCAGCGCCTGCACGATTGCGCGGCGCGACATTCTCTTGACGAAGAAGCTCATGATACGTCTTTCGATGGGGACCTCGATCCACGCATGACGTTCCCCGAACGGCACACGCCGGCCAGGACAGGCCAGTTTCGTGCCAACCCTAGCCGATACCTTGCCACAACCGGGTAAACGTCGTGGTTGCATGCGAACATGGTTAGGAATTCCTCGCAGGCGCGTGCCGGTGCGAGCGTGCGCTCCGATTGATCTCAGGCGGCTTCCGAGACATCGCGATCGAGGATCGACAGGTTGCGGCCGCGATGCTTCGCCTCGTAGAGCCGCTGGTCGGCGGCGCGCATAAGCTCGGAGACGTTGACGCCTTCGCCACATATGGTGCCGCCGATGGAGACGGTGAGCGGCACGGTGCGCTCGTCGACCGGACGGAAGCGGATCAGCTCGACCTCGCGGCGAATACGCTCGGCGACGCGCTTGGCCTCCTGCGCGGTGGCGCCGACCAGGAAGGCGGCGAATTCCTCGCCACCGATCCGGCCGAGCACGTCGCCACTGCGCACGCCGCGCTCGATGGCGCTGGCGATCAGCAGCAGCGCTTCGTCGCCGGTCAGATGGCCGTAGCTGTCATTGATCATCTTGAAGTGATCGGCGTCGATGATGAGCAGCGCGCCGCGATCGGATTTGCGCCGGGAGCCGTCGAGTGCGGCAAAGAAGCTTTCGCGGTTGAGCATGCCGGTCATGTCGTCGCGGCTCGCCTTTTCCGACAGGCGCCGGTGCGCGGCGGCAAGCTGGGCATGCGCGCGGGCGAGATCGCGATGCGCGCTCTTCAATCTGTCGCCCTGCCAGAAGGTTGTTGCGCTGGCGATCCAGGCAAGCACCAGCGGGAAGACC
>NZ_RZOI01000871.1:0-2258 GCF_004022645.1 Mesorhizobium sp. M4A.F.Ca.ET.020.02.1.1
GCACCGCCTTGCTGGCGTTGGTGATCGACATGAAGATGTTCTCGGCCACCGAGATATCGGGGCACAGCGCGATCTCCTGGTGAACAAAGCCGATGCCAAGCTTCTGCGCCGCCAGCGGCGAGGAGATAGAGACGGAGCGGCCATCGACCTGGATGTCGCCGCTGTCCGGCGACAAGATGCCGTCGATCACCTTCATCAGCGTCGACTTGCCGGCGCCGTTCTCGCCGGCAATGGCGTGGATTTCACCGGCGCGCAGCTCGAATCCGACATCGCGCAAGGCACGGACAGGGCCGAACGATTTGCTGAGGCCGGATATTTTGAGGAGGACCGGGGTTTCCACTGAGGTTCTCGCCTGCTCAGGAATGGTTGAGGCAACCGCGCCGGACGGCGCGGTTGCCCGCGGGACGGATCAGCTTGGATCGCGGCCTTGCATGTATTTGTTCAGGTCGAACGAGTCGGCGTTCTCCTTGGTGATGACGGCGAAGCCGTTATCGGCGAAGGGGATGCTCATCGGGTTGTAGCCCGACGTCTTGTAGTCGTTGAACGGGTCGATCAGTTCCGGATGCGCCGCCATGAAGGTGGCGACGAAGCCGAGATAGCCCTGCATGCCCTGGTTCGGGCTCAGCGCCATGTGGATGTTGCCGGCCTTGATCTGCTCCAGCGTCGCCGGGGTGATGTCGGCATGCATGATCAGCACCTTGGCCTTGGCCTCGAGGACGGCGGCGACCGCGCCCTCGGCCGAGCCGGCTTCCGGAATCCACAGCGCCTTCAGGTTCGGATTGGCCTGCAGCATCGAGGCCACCGCCTTGTTGGCGACATTGGCGTCCTGGTTGGAGGCCTGGCGGCCGACCAGCTTCATCTTAGGATAGTTCTTGGCGAGATAGTCGATGAAGGCGGTGACGCGCAGGTCGTGGTTGCTCTGCCCCGGATTCTCCAGCACGCCGTATTCGGCGTCGTCGCCGACCTGCTTGACGATCTCCTCGGCGGCGAATTTGGCTTCCGCCAGATTGTCCGAGGTGATGTAGGACACGCGCTTGGATTTCGGCGAGTCGGCGGCGAAGGTGACGACGGTGGTGCCGTTCTCGACGGCGCGGTTGATCGGCTCGATGAACGGATCGGCCTGCATCGGGTGCAGCAGCACGCCGGCCGGCTTCTTGATCAGATCCTGTTCGAATGAGGCGATCTGCTTTGCGATGTCGTAGTCAGGCGTGCCTGAAAACACGGTCTTGCAGCCCATCGCCTGGGCGGCCTGCTTGAAGCCCTGATAGACCGGCACCCAATAGGGATGCGCGGAGACCATGACGTTCATCACATAGGTCTCGTCCGGCTTGCACTGAAACTTGCTCTCTGCCGACGCGGCGCCTGGCATCGCCAAGGTCAGCGTCATCATGGCGGCGCTCAATGCGCCCGCCAGCCCAATCCTGTTCATTCTCTCCTCCGGGTTCCCCGACGATGAAAAGCCTCGTCGTATCAGCTTTGCAAGAAATTTCAGGATATGAAATCTCTGGCAACGTTGAATACGGCGGGATTTGTTGCGTGTCAACGATGTTGCATGAAATATCAGAAGGTGAAATTTCTTGCAGTGCGCGTCGACCAGCTGCAGCGTCGTCGGCAAGAGGCTGCATCGTTTGCCTTGCGGGTGAGCGACCGAAAGCCAGGACATTCGATCCGGTGCGCAGTTGCCTGGAGGGAGAGCACCTCTTCTTCACCGGCCGCAATTCTTGCGTGTTGAAGCAACGGCACAGTTCTCTTATTGTCGCCGGAAATTTCCGGGGGATTTTGACATGCCTTTCCTGCTTGCTATCCTTGGCGTGTTGGGAGCGGCCGCGTTCTGGTGGTACCGGATGAAGGCCATGAACGAGGCCGCGCGCGAGGTCGCCGACGTCGTCGGCCGCGTTCAGGGCAACATCCGCCGCAAGAAGCTGCGCAAGCAGGCGGCGCTGTCGCCGCTGACGGCGATCGACAATCCCGTTGTGGCGGCGGCGACGCTGATCACCGCCATCGTGTCGGAACAGGGGCCCATCCTGCCGCAGCGCGAAGCCGTCATCCGCGAGGTGATTTCGGGGATTGCGGATGGCCAGAAGAAGACCGACGAGGCCGTCGTCTACGCCAAGTGGGCAACGGCGCAGATCGACGACACGACGATCGTCATCGACAAGCTGGCGCCGTTCCTGCGCGAGCGCCTCGACCCGCACGAAAGGGAAGATCTGCTGCAGATGCTCAATCGCGTCGCAAAGGGCGGCGAGCAGAGCCTGAAG
>NZ_RZOI01000872.1:0-2244 GCF_004022645.1 Mesorhizobium sp. M4A.F.Ca.ET.020.02.1.1
TCCCCTGCCGGCAGCACCCTGAAATCCGGCAGGTCGCGCAGCGCCAGTTCCGGGCCGGCCGGCGAATAGACGACGAAGAGCTGCATCGGCTGGTCGCCGGTGTTGAGCGTCGAATGGAAGCGGCTCTCGGGCACATAGACTGTGCAGCCGGGGCCGACTTTCGCGACCACCGGATTGCCGTCCTCGTCCTCGACCATCTGCTCGCCATGGCCGGAGATGACGAAGATGATTTCTTCGGCGCCGGGATGGTTGTGGCGGGTGTGGCCCTTGCCGGAGGGCAGGTCGACGACGCCGCCGGAAAAACGCTCCGCACCATTCACTTCGGGCGCGACCGTCAGGGCCAGCCTGCCCCAGTCGAAGCCAAAGGCGCTGACGTCCTTCGGATACACGAACATCTTGCTCTTGTCGGTCATCGTCTCATCCCTTCTTTTTCTTGATGGTCGCCTTGCCGCGGCCGATCGCGACCGCCTTGAAATCCGCCGTCTGTTTGGCGATTGCGGCCTCCGCCGGCAGCCGTTCCATCGAGCTCGCGCCATAGAAGCCATGCAGCCCTTCGCAGCGCTCGAGGATGTAGCGGGCATCGTCCGGCATCGAGATCGGCCCGCCATGGCAAAGCAGGATGACGTCCTTGCGCACCGAGCGCGCGGCGTCGGCGATAGCGTCGATCTCCTTCACGCAGTGGTCGAGCGACTTCGCCGACGTGGCGCCGATCGAGCCGCCGGTCGTCACGCCCATATGGGCAACAATGATGTCGGCGCCGGCCTTTGTCATGGCGCGCGCCTCGTCGGGGTTGAAGACATAGGGCGTGGTCAGGAGGTCGAGCTTGTGCGCCTCGGCGATCATGTCGACCTCGAGCCCAAAACCCATGCCGGTTTCCTCGAAGCTCTGCCGCATGGTGCCGTCGAACAGGCCGATGGTGGGAAAGTTCTGCACACCGGAAAAGCCCATCGTCTTCAATTCGGCCAGGAACAGCGGCATGATGACGAAGGGATCGGTACCGTTGACGCCGGCCAGAACCGGCGTCTTCTTGACCACGGGCAGCACCTCATAGGCCATCTCCTTGACGATCTCGTTGGCGTTGCCATAGGCGAGCAGGCCGGCCGCCGAGCCGCGCCCGGCCATGCGGTAGCGGCCGGAATTGTAGATGATGATGAGGTCGATGCCGCCGGCTTCCTCGGCCTTGGCCGACAGGCCGGTGCCGGCGCCGCCGCCGACGATCGGCACGCCATCGGCGAGCATCTTGCGGAACTTCTCCAGTATTGTCTTGCGCGAAATTGCGGCCATGCGTCCGGGTCTCACTTCTTGACGATATCGAGGAAGGCCGCGGTCGCGGCCCTGGCGAATTCGGGATCGTTGATGTGCAGCGGCAAGCGCGTCACGATGCGTGTTGCCGTCGGACGGATCGTGCGTTCGATGGCCTCGAACAGCGCGGCATCCGCTTCCGGATCGAAGAAGGCGCCGCCGTCGATGTCGAGCGCCGAGACGCCCTTTTCGGGGATAAGGAAGCGGACCGGACCCTCGCAGCGGCTCAGCTTTTCGCCGATCCATTCGCCGATCTTGCGGCATTCGTCCGGCGTCGTGCGCATCAGCGTCACGTTGGAATTGTGTTCGTAGAGCAGGCGTCCGCGATAATGCTCCGGAATGGTCGGCGGCGCCCAGAAGTTGACCATGTCGAGCGCGCCGGCCGAGCCGACATAGGGAAGTTTCGTGCGAGCGGCGGCGCCGAAGCGATCCTGCGTCGCCGGCAGCACGCCGCCGAACAGCAGGTCGCAGACCTCCGTCGTGGTTATGTCGATGATGCCGGCGAGCAAGCCCGAGTCGGCGAGCTTCTCCATCGTGCGGCCGCCGGTGCCGGTGGCGTGGAAAACCATGCAGTCATAGTTGGCGCGCAGATGGTCGGCGATGGCCGTCACGCATGGGGTGGTGACACCGAACATGGTAAGCCCAAGCGACGGTTTGCCGTCGGCGGATGGGGCCGGGTTCCCCACCATGCCCGAGATCGCCTGGGCGGCATTGTGCAGCACGATGCGCGACAGGCGGTTGAGGCCCGCCATGTCGGTCACCGATGGCATCATGACAATGTCGGAGACGTCGACATAGGGTGCGGTGTCCCCGGAGGCGAGCGTCGAGACCATGACCTTGGGCAGGCCGAGCGGCAGTGTGCGCATGGCCGATGTGACGATCGAGGGGCCGCCGCCGCCGCCGATACCGATCATGCCGGATATGTCGCCGCGCGACTGGACG
>NZ_RZOI01000873.1:0-2232 GCF_004022645.1 Mesorhizobium sp. M4A.F.Ca.ET.020.02.1.1
GCCCATTTGGCCTCGATCGCCTCGGCGGCTCTGAACGCCGCCCAGGTGTTTTCAGCGATGACCCCGAAACCGTGACCGTAGCTGGTCTCGATCGGCACGATCTTGACCACGCCGGGCATCTTCGCGGCCTTGGAGAGGTCGGCGCTCACCGGCTTCGACCAGAAGCGCGGGCTCATCTTCACCGTGCCGTAGAGCATCTCCGGCAGCCTGACATCGATGCCGAAGATCGGCGCGCCGGTGACCTTGGCCAGCATGTCGACGCGCTTTTGCGGCTTGCCGAGCAGCTTCCAGTCGGCCTTGTCCTTGAGCCTGACCTCGGCCGGCGGCGGCATGGCGCTGGCTGAGGCGGCGACTTCACCATAGGTGACCGATTTGCCCGACGCCTTATGCAGGACCGCGCCGTTGGCGGTTTCCAGTTCGCCGGCGGAAACGCCGAGCTTCTGCGCCGCCGCCGAGATCAGCATCTGCCTGGCGGCCGCGCCCGCCTGCCGCATCTTGTCGAACCCGTCGCGCATCGAGGACGAGCCGCCGGTGCCCTGCAGGGCGAGCAGCTTTCCGACGACGCCGAGTCCGGATCGCACCGCTTCCGCCGTCATGCTCTCGTCGAAGAAGGGGAACGGACCGCCCTCCTGGAGTATCGCCGCGTTGTAATAGGCATAGGAAGCCGGGCCGTGCTCGACCTTGACCTGATCGAGGCCGACGTCGAGTTCCTCGGCGACCATGGCGGCAAGCGTCGTCGACACGCCTTGCCCCATCTCGGCGCGCGGCGCGACGATGGTGATGGTGTTGTCGGCGCCGATCTTCACATAGGGATTGAAGGTTGCCTCGCCCTTGCCGAGATCGGCCTCGAGCGGGTTGGCGAAGGGCTTGCGGTAGTAATAGTAGCCAACGGCGACACCGCCGGCGACAGCGGCGGCGCCGATGAGGAAGGTGCGGCGGGCGATCTTTCCGATGCTGGCCATGATCAGAGCCCCGCCGTCTTCAGCGCCGCGGCTTTCTTGATCGCCGCGCGGATCTTCGGATAGGTGCCGCAGCGGCAGAGGTTGCCGCCCATGGCGTTGTCGATGTCGTCGTCGCTCGGGTCCGCCACCTCCTCGAGCAATGCCACCGCGCTCATGATCTGGCCGGCCTGGCAGTAGCCGCATTGCGCCACCTGCTCTTCCAGCCAGGCCTGCTGCACCGGATGCAGCTTGCCGCCGGTGCCGATGCCCTCGATGGTGGTGACTGCGCCGCTGACTTCCCCGACCGGCAGCGAGCAGGAGCGAACCGGCAGGCCGTCGACATGCACCGTGCAGGCACCGCAGGCGGCGATGCCGCAGCCGAATTTCGGGCCCGTCTTGCCGATCAGATCGCGCAGCGCCCACAGCAGCGGCATTCCCGGATCGGCATCGATGTCGAATGATTGCCCGTCGACGGTGAGGCGCATGGGGATATCCTTCGTTGTCGTCTATAACCAGAAGCGAAATGGCAAGGCGGCCATTTCGTCTTCATACACCTTGACAAAATCCGTCATTTTGTCAATAGAGTTTGCACAGGGTAGACTGTTCGCCATGATCGAAGCCGAGGACATCGCCGCCGACCCCAAGCGCGCCCGCATTTTGGAAGGCGCGATGAAGGTGTTCCTCGCCTATGGCTTTACGCGCACCACCATGGACGACATCGCGCGCGCCGCCGACATGTCGCGGCCGGCGCTCTATCTGCTGTTCAAGAACAAGACCGACATTTTCCGCGCCATCGCCCTGATGCTGCTCGGTCGCTCCATCGAGCAGGCGAAGAGCGAGCTCGAAGGCGGCGGCACCTTCGCCGAACGCACGATGCGCGCCGTCGACGCAGCGCTGATCTCGATGATCGGCGCTGTCCGTGCTTCCCCGCACGGCGCCGAACTGCTCGACTTGAAGTCGAGCGTCGCCGACCTCGTCGGCTGCTGGCGCGACGGCCTTGTCGAGCACATCGCCAGCGCGGTCGAGGGCGAAGTGAAACGGAACGGCGTCGACCTCGCCGCCAAGGGGCTTTCGGCGCGGCTGCTGGCCGACATGCTGCTCGACGGGCTGGAAGGCATGAAGATGCGCATCAGCAATCCGGACGAGCAGCGACGGGCCGCCGCCGCGCTGATCAGGCTGATCGACCTGGCGCTGCGGAAAGGATGACGTCGGCGGTCGGCGCCCCCGGTCGAGCTAGGCTTGGCGCCGCGCTTGCTCGGGCTTCCTGCGCGCCGCGAGGAACTCCTTTACC
>NZ_RZOI01000874.1:0-2226 GCF_004022645.1 Mesorhizobium sp. M4A.F.Ca.ET.020.02.1.1
GGCTGTAGGCGAAGGTCACCAGGCGACGCAGCGGCTCTCCGACCGTCTTGGGGTACCACATGGCATCCGACAAGGCGCCGACGGCATTCAGCAATGCCGGATTGCGGGCCATGGTAAGAAAGCTGTTCGGCACATACCCGATCGAATCGACCATTCCCTGAAAGATCGGCTCGTACTTAGCCAACTGTTCCCGGGGGAGAGGTTCGATACGCGCCATTTGATGTGTCTTTCAAACAAGATTTTTGGGAAAGGGTGGCGAGGCAAATCGCCGGCGCCACCGCGGTATTGCGATCCGACGTCAGTCGACCTTGAGCTGAACCTTCCAGTCCTTCGGCGCGAAGTTGGTCGCAGGCACCGTGTCGACATTGGTCTTGTCGATCAAGGTCACCGCCGGAACGGCATCGATGATCTTTGCCTTGCCCTCGAGCAGGCGCACCGCCATGTCGACCGCCATCTTGTTGATGATGATCGAGTTCTCAACCACGACTCCCTTCACGTCGCCCGAAGAGATGGCGGGGATGAGATCCGGCGTTATGAAGCTTCCATAGAGGGCGATCGAACCGACACGGCCCTGCTCACGCAGCGCGTTGAGCGTAGCCTCGATGCTGGTGCCCATGCCGACGAGCAGGCCGAGATCGGGATAGGTGGTCAGCGCGTCCTCGACCAGCGGCTGCTGCTCGAGCCGGCTGGAACCGCCGTAGACGACCTTCTCGGTCTTGACGTCGGAGCCCTCGACCGCCTTGGCAAAGCCCTTGGCGGTGTCTTCCGACCAGGCGACGCCGGCTGGGCCGGGCATGACCACGGTCGATACCGGGCCTGAGCCCTTGGCGTGCAGCTTGGCGAGTTCACGGCCGATGATCTTGCCGACTTCGATATAGGTCACCACCACGCGGCCATCGACCGGCGCATCGACGCCGATGTTGAGGTCGATCACCTTGACGCCCTTGGCGCGAGCCTCGGCGATCTTCTGGCTGAACGCCGTCGGCGAAACAGCCATCAGCAGGATGGCGTTGGCGCCGAGCGTCACGCAATCGTCGAACTGGGCGAGCTGCTTGTCCAGATTGCCGTAGCCGCCGGCATCGAAGACGGTGAGCTGGGCGCCGAGCCGCTTCGATTCTTCGACCGTCCCGTAGATATATGCGCGCAGGATGTCGTTGGTCGTGTGCGGGGCCAGGAAGCAGAGGTTCCACTTCTTCGTCACCTCGCTGGAATCAAGCGCGGTGTATTCCGTTTCCTTGCCGTCGAAAGGCTGTGTTGCCGACGTGCGCAGATCCGACGCCAGCACTGGAAATTTCCAGCTGTCGGCGGCGCGAGCCGGGATCGATGCCGTGAAAATCACGGAAAAACCAATGGCGGTCGCAGCGATCAAGCCACCTGCCAATTTCGTAAAGCTGTTCATTTTTTTGCTCCCTCTGGATCATGATGTTTGATTGACATTCATGATATTTCAATGGAATATCAGCGCCACATCAAACTGTCAACAACAACGCGGACAATCAAGTGACACAACAGTTTCAAGCAGATGTGGCGGTGGTGGGTTCGGGTGCGGGCGGATCGGCCGTCGCCGGCGAACTCGCGGCCGCCGGACTTGACGTCCTGGTCATCGAAGCCGGCCCGAAATGGTTCGACCCGCTCGGCACCCATGTCCGCAACGTCTACAGCTCCGAAGCCGATCTCTCGCGCGTCGGCGACATCATCTATGGCGAGATGCTGAGCTATCCGAGCGGCGCCGACGCGCCGATCGGCAATCTCAAGGATTTGAAGGTCGCACATGGCACAGGCGGAATGTTCGCGCTGTGGATGGGCAACTGCCCCTACCCGGACACGGGGGAACTGCCGCCGTGGATGAATGCGGCGGACTGGACGCCCTATTTCGACCGCGCGCTGGCGCTGATGCATATCGACCAGGCTGGCGGCGGCGAAGGCAAGATGTTCGAGGCGCTGCTTGAAAAGACCCGCAAGGCGATCGGGCCAAGGCCTGATGGCAGAGAGGTCAGGCCGATGCCGTTTGCGGCGCGTCGCGTCGACGGCAAGCTCAAGATCACCGCATCGGACGAGCTGTTCTTTCGCGGCGCCCGCTCCCTGCCCAATTTGCGCGTCATGAGCGACTGCATCGTCGGCGAAGTGATCGCAAACAGACACAAGGCGACAGGCCTGCGCGCGGTGCGGCGCACGGACCGCAACGAACCGATCGAGATCTCCGCCGATACCATCGTCATCTCCGGC
>NZ_RZOI01000875.1:0-2217 GCF_004022645.1 Mesorhizobium sp. M4A.F.Ca.ET.020.02.1.1
CGTAATACAGGTAGTCGATGGCGGTTTCATTATCCGCGATAATCACGAAATCCCCTCCCCCAAACCCTGGGTATCCTTGCCGTTATAACAGAGTTCAGAATTGCAATCTGTCTCTCGCAATAACCCCCAAAGCACTGAGAGACATGCGCAACCCGCTATTTCGGTCGGCTCAGCAATTAGAAGCGCCGTCTCATGATTTGTCTAGGATTTTTCTTGGGATGATTTGCTTATCCAGGGTCCGTCCGGCGGCTTAAATAGCACTCTCGATGGATACAACTTCACACCAGGCAGCGCGCCTGCGAGTGACCCATCATTCACCGCCACCGGCGTTTTTGGCTCTCCAGAACGGCTCGCGCCGATCAGCGGAGCAAAACCCCATCGATGTGGATGTTCCGTACAATCTTGACCCAGCCGGGGTTCATGCGAACACCGCTGCCGAGATGCGAACGTAGGAAATCCGCCACCTCATCAAAACTGGAGAGGTGGGCTGGATGCACGTTAGATCCAAAGTGATGGCAGGCAAAGTAGCCATCAGAACCGGGCTCGGCCCACGCGGTTACCAAACCGCCAATGACACGTTCAATACGAGCTACAGGCATATTTCCCCCCACCATTTTCTAGGCAACGCCCCACGCCCGACAGCGTCTCCTCACGTCATCTCGCGAACCCCGGTCGTAGATCCTGTTGAGGACGCCGCGAACTGCGGCCACCGGCCAGGCAGCGTATTATTCATCAGTGCCGACGCTAAGCATGCTCTTCCTCGTCGTTGTATAATCCTGGCATGATATCACCTGCGAGTAGCTTCTCCTTCGAGAGCAGTCCAGCGTCCTCGAGGGCTTCGAAATCCGGCAGGTCGCGCAGCGTGTCGAGCCCGAACTCCAGCAGGAATTCTTTTGTCGTCACATAGGTGTAGGGCGCGCCCGGCGTTGGGCTGCGCGGACCGGAAGCGATCAGGCCGGCACCGCGCAGATGACCAATAAAATCGCGACTGATCTCGTTGCCGAAGAAAGACGACAGTTCGGCGCGGGTGATCGGCTGGAAGTAGCCGATGCACATCAGCACCAAAACCTCCGACTGCGTAAGGTCGGCCGTCTTCCCACTTCCACCTACAGCAGCACGGATGGCGTCTGCATAGGCAGGCCGGGTCAAATGTTTCCAGCCGCCGGCGACCGAAACCAGATCGTAAGGGCGGCCGCGCAGCTCCTCGCGGATGTCGTCGATGAGAAGATCAATGCTGCAGCTTTTCCCGACGATGCGGGCGAGCATTTCGCGGTCGACCGGCTCGCTAGCGGCGAAGATCGTTGCTTCGACCCGGTGCATCCATTCACGCCAACGCGCTTCCGGCGGCAGATGATCCAGTTCCCGGTCAAACAGCTGGTCAGCTGATCGACGGTCATCTGGCCGGCTCCCTCCTCGCCTACGTGCACTCTCCGCCATTGTCTTCACAGCCCGTAGATGCGGAAGGTAGCGCGGCCGGACAATTCACGCACGGCACCGAGCTCGACCAGCCGGTCGAACAGGCGGCGCAGGCCGCGATCGCTCATGCCGGCGATTTGTTCTGAGGCGACGATCGCGTCGTCAGAGAGCAGCTTTTTCCACGACGACGTCCGCCGCCTTGGCCCTGAGTTTCGGCGCAACCGCAAGCAGCCGGTCCGCCCGGCGCTCAAGTTCGGCGAAAAGATCAATGGCGCGCAGCGCAGCGCGCGCCTGCGCGGCCAGCAGGCTTTTGGCCCAATCGGCTTCCGTTTCGGCGCCGGCAGCCAGAGCGGCAGTCACTGGTCGACGCGCCCGGCACGTACCCACAACTAAGGTCGCTTTGGCGCCCAACAAAGGGATTGCATGTGTCCAGCCTAGCCGCTGCGCGAGCAAGACATCGGCAAGCCAGGCTCCGAGAACGCGCCGGAGGCCGTAACGCTCCGCGGCCGCGAAGGCCCCGACCAGCGTTTCGACCGTGCCGGTGTTGGCGGCAAGCTGTCGCAGATCGTCCGTCAGATCGCTGACCGCCTCATCGTTGAGCGTGAGACCTAGATCTTCCAGCACCGCCGCGACATTTTTCTCCGTTAGCAGATCGTCCGCTGGCCGAGATGCCAGCCGCCGCCAAGCAAGAAAGAAAAGGCCGGCGGGACCGACATTGCCGCCCGGTCTTGTGAGCAATACGGCATCGCGCAAGGCCGCTTCGTCCTCGACGCGCCCTGCCTGCCGTGCCGTGACCGCAGC
>NZ_RZOI01000876.1:0-2213 GCF_004022645.1 Mesorhizobium sp. M4A.F.Ca.ET.020.02.1.1
GCATGTCTCGCCGGAGGCTGCCGCGGGCGGTCCGCTCGCTCTGGTGAGGAGCGGCGACATGATCCGCCTCGATGTGCCGGCGCGCTGCATCGACATGCTGGTCGACGACGCCGAACTGGCGCGCCGGGCGGCGATTGCCCGCCCGGCGGTGGAGCGGCCGGCGCGAGGATATGCCCGGCTCTACTACGACCATGTGCTGCAGGCCGACCAGGGCTGCGACTTCGATTTCCTGACCGCTTCCGGGGCCGCCGATAAGGAGGAGGCGCAATGAGCGCGGCGCACTTCCCGGCGGAAACGGCGCCCCCGGCGGTGCCTGCCGCCGCTGGCGCCGGCGCGACGCACGGCGTTGCGCCTGCCCGAGGGCAGCTGCGACGCGCATGCCCATGTCTTCGCCTCGGCCTGTCCGCTCGACCCGGCGCGCGGCTACACGCCGGCCATGGTCACGGTCCAGGACTACCGCCGGGTCATGGATGCCTATGGCATCGATCGCGCCGTGCTGGTGCAACCCAGCGTCTACGGTTTCGACAACAGCGCGCTGCTGTCGGCGCCTGCGGCCCTGCCCGGCACGTTGCGCGGCGTCGACGAAGCCTATCGCTGGCGGCGCCCCACCTGACCCGGCGGTAACTGTTTCTTGTCTGGTTTTGTGCACACTGTCTCCAACAGGGCGGACAAAAATCGGGCATGGCGGACGACAAGACACGCAAGGGGGAGTTCTGGGCGCTGGCGCTGGAACGTGCTCATCTCGGCGTCTGGGACTGGAACGTCGCGAGCGGCGATTGCTACTACTCGCCGACCTGGTTGAAGATGCTCGGCTACGCCGAGGGCGAGCTTGCCGCCACGGCGGATCTCTGGCTGACGCTCACCCATCCCGACGACCGCGAGCGGGCACTGGCCAGCGGCGAGCGCCACATCGCCGGCCTGACGGAGTCCATCGAGACGGAGCTGCGCCTCAGGCACAAGGATGGCCACTGGGTCTGGGTGCTCGACCGCGGCGGCATCGTCGAGCGCGACGCCGAGGGCCGGGCGCTGCGGCTGATGGGCGTGCAGACCGACATCACCCGGCGAAAACAGGCCGAGGCGGCACTCGATGAGGTCAATGTGCGCTTCCGCCTGGCGCTCGCCGCCAGCGGCACCGGTATCTGGCACTATGACATCGCCACCAACAAGAGCTTCTGGGATGCCCGCAGCCGGGAGATCTTCGGCCTGGTCAGCGATACCGACGAGGTTTCGGCCGGCCTCTGGCACACCTATCTGCATCCCGACGACAAGGAAGCCACCGAGCGGGCGCACCTGCCGCCGCCCGGCTCCGACGCCGTAACCGCCTCGCAATATCGCATCATCAGGCGCGACGGCGAGATCCGCCATCTGGAATCGCTGGTCCGCTTCATTGCCTGCGCCGGTGGCGCCGGCCAGATCCTCGGCACCGTGCGCGACATCACCGAGGACAAGAAGCGCTCGCAGGAACTCACCTACGCCGCCAACCACGACGCCCTGACCGGCCTGCTCAACCGCGCCGCCTTCGACCGGCTGCTGGCTGACCACATCGCCACGCAGCGCCGGCTGCCGCTCGCCGTCTTCTATGTCGACCTCGACTACTTCAAGGCGCTGAACGACTTCGCCGGCCATGCCGCCGGCGACCTCGCGCTGAAAAGCATCGCCGCCGGCATCCTCGCCAGCCTGCCGTCCTCGGCGCACGCGGCGCGGCTTGGCGGCGACGAATTCGCGCTGCTGGTGCCGAACTGCGGTCAGGCCGAGGCCGAGCGCCTTGCCGACGCCGTCCTTGCCGCCGTGCGCAATGCCGAGCTGGCGGCGACGACGCGAAAGCTCGCGGCCAGCATCGGCATCGCCTTTGTCAGCGACAGTGACACCAGGGTCGCCGATGCGCTGGCCTGCGCCGACGATGCCTGCTACGCGGCCAAGGCCGCCGGGCGCAACCGTTTTGCGGTGTTCTCGGTGGAGACGGCCTCCGGTTCCGGCGGCCTCAATGCCGCGCGGCTCGCCGCCGACCTGGTCGATGCCATGGAGGACGGCAGGCTGAAACTGTTCGGCCAGCAGATCCACCGGCTCGGCCGGCCCTGGCGCGACAGCCGCCAGGTCGAGGTGCTGGCGCGGCTTTCTGCCCGCAACGGCAAGATGATCCCGCCCGGCGAGTTCATCTCCGTGGCGGAGCGCTTCGGCATCGCCGCCAGGCTCGACCGCTGGATCGTCAGGGC
>NZ_RZOI01000877.1:0-2213 GCF_004022645.1 Mesorhizobium sp. M4A.F.Ca.ET.020.02.1.1
TGGTAGGCCTGCGCGGCGCCGGCCAGGTTGCCTTGCGTCACCAGCACATTGCCGATCTTGTCGTCGTTCATGGCAAGGTCACCGAACCATTCCAGCCGGCCGGGATCGGCCGCGGTCAGCTCGGAAAGCATCGTCCGCGCCGTCTGGTAATTGTCCAGGGCCGCCGGCAGGTCGCCTTGCGTCATCCTGATATTGCCGAGCTTGGTGTGGCTGACGGCGAGGTCGCGCCGCACGCTGGGGTCGGTCTCCTGCCGCACGCGCTGCTCGAGATTGGCCAGCAGCGCCTCGTAGGCGCGGCCGGCGGCGGCGGTGTTGCCGACCGTGATGTAGAGCTTGCCGAGCTCGTCCAGCGTGCGGATCTGGTGGTCGGCATCGTCGAGCTTGAGCGCCGACTGCCCGGCCTCGCCATAGAGCGACAGCACCTCCTCGTAGTCCCTGATCGCCGCGGCGTAGTCGAGGTCGGCGCGCGCCGCGCCCGCCGACAGATAGCGTGTTGCGGCTTCCGACAGTGTGCGGCTGACGAAATTGGCTTTTAGCGCCTTGCGCGAGGTGCTGTCGATCTCGGCCGCCGCCGCGAGTTTTTCACGCGCCGCGTCGAAGGCGCCGAGCGAGAGCTGCTCCTCGGCCTGCCGGCGCAGCGCCGTCACCTGCGGGTCGTCCGAGGCCAGCGTCTTCATCTCGCCGCGCACCTTGACGAAGGCATCCGCCGCCTCGCGCAGCCTGGCGTTCAGGCTCTCGCCCGAAAGATGGCTGGTGTCGGTGCTGATCAGCGCGCCGTAGAGCGGCGCCAGCGGCATGTCGGCGTCGCTGGCGATCTGCTCGACCTCGCCGCGCATTTCCGGCGTCACGTCGGCCATGGCCAGCAGCAGCCGCTCACGTTCCGGCAGCTGTTCCTTGGTCGTGGCGGCGAAGAACAACTGCGGCAGGCCGCTTTCGACATAGGGGAGCTGTTTGCCGCGACTGAGATCGTAGACCTCCTGCTGCACCAGCGTCAGCACCGAGCGGATTTCGAGTCCGTCGGTGCCGAGGTCCTTGGTCAGCGCCGCGGGGAAGGGCGAGTTCTGGCCGGATCCGTCAGCGGCCGTCTCGCCGGGCGCCGCGGCAAAGGCGAACAGGATGTTCTCCGCCCGCCCGACGCGGCCGAGACCCGGCCTGATCTTGTCGGCGGCATCCTTGGCCAGCGACGTCGCGCCGCGGCCCTCGCCGCTCGCGCCGGCGAAGGGATCGCTGCGGCAGGCGTCGAGCACGATCAGGCCGACCTTGGCCGTGGCGGCGACCGCTTCGCGCACCTCTTCCAGCGGCAGGCTGGTCTTGTCCAGCGCGGCGAGCGAGGAGGCGTCGGCATCGACGGGCAGCAGCCGGTTATCGCCGGAAATCTCGACGCCATGGCCGGAGAAATAGACCAGCGCCACGTCGGCGCCCTTGGCGTCCTCACGGAAATCGTCGAGCGCGCGGCGCGTGCGGCGCAGGTCCCGGTTGGTCTCGAGCACGACTTCGAAGCCGAGCTTCTTCAGCGACGCTTCCATCGCCTCGCCGTCATTGACGGGGTTCGCAAGCGGCCGGATCAGTCGGTAGTCGTTGTCGGCAATGACCAGCGCCACGCGCCGCTCCGCCAGGGCGGCGGCGCTTGTCCAAAGGATCAGCAATAGCGCAAGAAGAAGACGCAAAGTCCAAACCGCCCCGGCCCGGTACATTTGCGGGAGCATTTCATCTCTTTATGGCGCGAACAAGCCCGGAGCGTATACCGACCGGCCTAGCCGGCTCGCAGCGGCCTCAGCGCCTCGCTCCAGCGGAACAATTCGTCCAACATGGTCCTGGCGCCGTTGAGGACCGGCTCGCCGGGCTGGAAAGCGCCGTTCTTGTCGAGCAGCGTCTTGTAGGCCGCCAGCGCCACACCCTCCGGGATCGGCATCACTCCGACCGCGGTCAGAAGCGGCTTGACCGCTTGCGCCGCGCGCAGGCCACCGGAGACGCCGCCATAGCTGAAGATGGCGGCCGGCTTGTAGCGCCACTCCTTGAGCAGATAGTCGATCGCGTTGACGATCGCGGGAGCCACGAAATAATTGTACTCCGGCGCTACGAAGACGAAAGCGTCGGCGGCGTCGATCGCCTTCGACCATGCCTTCGTGTGCTCCTTCTCGTATCTGGCGAGTCTCGGATGATGCGGCTCGTCCAGCATCGGCAGCTCGAACGCGGCGATGTCGGTCAGCACG
>NZ_RZOI01000878.1:0-2196 GCF_004022645.1 Mesorhizobium sp. M4A.F.Ca.ET.020.02.1.1
GATCTATTCGGCCGACGTGTCCACCGCCGATATCACCGAGATCACCGCGGAAGGAAGCCCGTGGATGGCCACGGCAGCCACCAATCCGGCCGTCGTCGGCGCGGTTTCGGTGCGGGCCGCGGCCAAGCTGATCGCCGGCGAGGATCCGGGCCACAACATCGTCGTCAAGCCGGTGCTGCTGACCCAGGAAGAACTGCGCAAGAACGGCATCAAGACGGTCGAGGACCTCGACGCCAAGCTTCCGGCCTTTGGCCAGAGCGACGCGGCCGCCGCCAGCTGGATCCCATCCAACTGATCTCTTCTCCCTCGCCTCGGGGGAGAAAAGAAATTGCCTGAAAGCTTGGCTCCCCTTTATTCGCCTGAGCGGTTCACTGTTTCACGGAACCAGTGAACCGCTCTATCTCTTTGTTTTGACGCAATTCCGGACGGAAAACCGTTTCACACTTTTCCTGGAATTGCCCTAACCTAACCGCCGCTGATTGCCGTCAGGATAAAAACCTCGGTGCCGGGCGCGAGCCTGGTTTCAAGGGTCGCTCTCTCGCCATCGACGAAGACGTTCATATGGCGGCGGATCGCTGGGCGGGAATCGCAGATTCGGTCGCGCATGCCGGGCCAGCGCGCGTCCAGCCCGTCGATCATTTCCTTCGTGGTCGAGGCCGGCAGTTCGACCCGGCGCGGCGCGCCAGGAAACAGGTCGATGAGCACGCCCGGGAGCCGCGCGACGACAAGGGGCACACTGTCGGCGGTGGCGTTCGACATTTGCGTTACTAGCCCACCACCATCGCCTCGACGGACAGGATCGCGGGCAGATGCTGAGCGATCTCCGACCAGTTTTCGCCTTCGTTGGCACTGGCGAAAAGCGAGCCGCCGCTGGTGCCGAAATAGACGCCGGCCGGCTCGAGGCTGTCGGTCGCCATAGCTTGCCGCAACACGCCTGCGTAGCAGTTCTCCTGCGGCAGGCCCTTGCGCTCGTCCATCCAGGTGGCGCCCGCATCCTCAGTCTTCCAGACCGCCGCCTTCGCGTCCGGCACATAGCGGCCGGCACTGTCGCCATTGAGCGGCAGAAGGAAGAGCGTGTCGGCGTCGCGCGGATGCGTGGCCGCAGGAAATCCGAAGGTCGAGGGAAGGCCCTTCTCGATGCTCTGCCAGTTCTTGCCGCCGTCGTCGGAGCGGTACATGCCGCAATGGTTCTGCTGGTAGAGCCGATCGGGCTTGCCGGGCGCCATCACCAGGCAGTGCACGCACTGGCCGAACTCTGGATAGTTTTGTCCTTCGGGGAGGAAGTCGGCGCGGGTGCCGCGGTTGCGCGGCTCCCACGTCTGGCCGCCGTCCCAGGTGTAGAACACGCCCGCGGACGAGATGCCCACCCAGATCTGCTCCTTGTCCCTGGGGTGCGTGACGATGGAATGAAGGATGAGGCCGGCGCCTCCCGGGGTCCAGTCCTTGCGGCTTGGGTGACGCTGCAGGCCCTCGATGTGGCTCCAGGTGGCGCCGTCGTCGTCGGAGCGAAACAGGCCGGCCGGCTGCACGCCGGCATAGAGGCTGCCGTTGCGCCTGGCGAGGCTCCATACCGCTTTGATCGGTTCCTCGCCAGCCTCGTAGGCCAAGCCCTCGCTGGAATGCGTCCAGGTCTCGCCAAGGTCGTCCGACTTCCAGACCGCCGGACCGAACCACTCGTTGCCGCCGGCGCCGTAGATCGCGCCGGTCTCGGGGTCGCCGACGACATGGTTCATAGGCCAGTGCTCGCAAAACGGACCGCGCAGCTTCCACGACCCGCGCTTGCCATTGCTCTCGGCGATGAAGGCGCCTTTTTTCGTGCCGATGAGGACCAGGACTTTTTCCGGCATTTTCTCCTCCCGTTGCATACCTACCATCAAGGACGGCGGAGCGCGGGCCTAGCCGACAGGGTCAGAGACTTTTTTGCAGTCTAACCCCGTCGAGGCCAAAGTGAGAAGATATGCCGCCGCAATTGCGGACGGAAAACCGCAACACACTTTTCCTGGAATGGCTCTCAACGCTTCTTTCCGAGGCCGAAGGTCGCCGCCAGCGCGCCGACCAGCACGACACCCTTGACGAAGTCCTGCGTGTAATAGGGGGCATTCAGCATGGTGAGGCCGTTGAGCAGCACGCCGACGAAGATGGCGCCGACGACGGTGCCGATCACATGCGGGCGGCGCT
The DNA here is from genome assembly GCF_004022645.1 of Mesorhizobium sp. M4A.F.Ca.ET.020.02.1.1. NCBI lineage: Bacteria > Pseudomonadati > Pseudomonadota > Alphaproteobacteria > Hyphomicrobiales > Phyllobacteriaceae > Mesorhizobium > Mesorhizobium sp. M4A.F.Ca.ET.020.02.1.1. The sequence continues at coordinate 2,179 of NZ_RZOI01000878.1, forward strand.
TGTCGAGCACGGCATAGC
>NZ_RZOI01000879.1:0-2194 GCF_004022645.1 Mesorhizobium sp. M4A.F.Ca.ET.020.02.1.1
GGTGCTGCAGTTCGTTGGTTTCGTCGCCGCATACCGGCACGCCGGCGCGATAAACCCGCTGCTCGGCGGGGCGCTCGGATCGCTGCTGACCTTGTGGGTGACCTTCGTGCCCTGCTTCTTCTGGATCTTTCTCGGCGCGCCCTACATCGAACAGCTACGGCAGAACAAGGCGCTGTCGGCGGCGCTCGGCGCGATCACCGCGGCCGTCGTCGGCGTGGTGATGAACCTGGCGCTTTGGTTCGCGCTGCATGTCGTCTTCGGCACGGTGCGCAGCGTCGGCCTGGGCATGGAGATCCCGGTGCTGTCGTCGCTCGACTGGCGCGCCGCGCTGCTTTCGATCGCAGCGATGGTCGCCATGCTCAGGCTCGGGGTCGGCATGCTTCCGACGCTGGCCGCATCGGCGCTGGCGGGGCTGGCGTTGCAGGCGCTTTGACGCCTGCGCCATCACGGCGGCACGCTGCAAGACGGCGGCGCATCGGTCTGGCCGCAACCGGTGCGGCCATCACGGCAGGGTGATTTCCGGTCCGATCGAACGACGTGGTGTTGTCGGCGGGCAGCATCGGGGGCTACACGCTTTGTGCGCTTTGCCGCAATGAGGCCCGGTGCCAGGATTGTCCTTTCGAGTTGGAACGCAGCATGACGCTACTGACGCGCCGCAACCTTCTGAAAACCACGGCGGTGGCCGGCGCGGCCGGTATCGGGCTGTGCGCCATGGGCAGGTTCGCCAGCCGGGCCTTGGCCAGGCCCGATCCGGTGATGCTGAAGACGGCGAGGATCGAGGCGAAGCTGATGGATGTCGGCCAGACCAGGGATGTGCTCACCTATGGCGAGGCCGGCATGCCGCCAGTGCTCAGGATGAAGAAGGGTGAGCCGTTCGCCGCGCGGCTGATCAACGGCCTCGACGATCCGACGACGATCCATTGGCACGGCATCCGCGTTCCCAACAAGATGGACGGCGTGCCGTTCCTGGTGCAGCCCTATGTCTACACCGGCGATCATTTCGACTACGCGTTCACGCCGCCGGACGCCGGCACCTTCTGGTATCACCCGCACTGCAACACGCTGACCCAGATGGGCCATGGGCTGACCGGCGTGATCGTGGTCGAGAACCCGAACGATCCGCAATTCGATGCCGAAATGGTGATCAATCTGCGCGACTGGCGACTCGGCGATGACGGCCAGTTCATCGACCAGTTCCGGCCTCGCGATGCAGCAAGGGCGGGCACCTATGGGACGGTGCGCACCGCCAACTGGCTCGACCAGCCGCAATTCGATGCGCCCGCCGGCGGTTTGGTGCGGCTGAGGGCCGCCATTACCGACGTCACCCGCGTCTACGCCTTCCGTGTCGAGGGAGCCGAGGCGGCAGTCGTCGCGCTCGACGGCAATCCCGTGCCGCAGCGCTTCGCGCCCGACGCCTTGCAACTTGGACCCGGCCAGCGGCTCGACCTTGCCATACGCATGCCCGACGACGAGGGTGCCATCGTCAGCCTCAGGGACGTCAGGGGCACCAAGCCCAAAATACTGGCGACGCTGCGCGCGGTCGGAAAGTCGCTTAGGCGCGACGTTCGCGATCTCGCGGCGCTGGAAGCCAATCCGGTGGCGGAGGTCGATGTCGCCAGCGCGAAGCACATTTCGCTGGCGCTCAGCGCCACCGCGGAAAACGTTCCGGCCGACGGCATCTGCGGCTCGCTCGGTTACAGTTTCTGGGCGATCAACAAGGTGCCGTGGCCGGGCGACACGCCGGACCCGACCGCGCCGCTGGCCGAACTGAAGCTCGGCAGGAGCTATGTCATCGACATGGAGAACCTGACGCCGCAATCGCACCCGATCCATCTGCATGGGATGAGCTTCAAGGTGCTGTCGTCGTCGACGCGCCGGGTCCAGCCGCTCGTCTCCGACACCTATCTCATCCAGCCCGCCGAGAAGGTTCAGCTGGGTTTCGTGGCCGACAATCCCGGCGACTGGCTGCTGCATTGCCACATCATCGAGCACCAGAAGTCGGGGATGACGAGCTATATCCGGGTAGCCTGAAAGGACTGGTCGCAACGCATGACGGCGGCTCGCGGCGCGGGCAAAGGCTGGTTTTTTCGCAGCCACTCCGGATGTTGCGCCCCGGCGTTTCCAAACTTGAACGGGTGCCATTTCCAAAACTCGCGACCGCGCATTTACAACTAACATGTTAGTGTGATAAAGC
>NZ_RZOI01000087.1:0-13734 GCF_004022645.1 Mesorhizobium sp. M4A.F.Ca.ET.020.02.1.1
ACCAAGGCCACCGATGGTGGCGATCATCTAGATCCGATGTTCAGGACGAACTGGCGCAATGCCGATGCCGCCGGGCTGAAACGCGGCGCTTATCATTTCTTCTACTGGTGCCGCACCGCCGGCGAGCAGGCCGATTGGTTCATCCGCAACGTGCCGCGGGTCGAGGGCGCGCTGCCGCCGGTGATCGATGTCGAATGGAACGGCGAATCCTCCTGCAGGCGGCGGCCGTCGCGCGAGACAGTGCTGGAGAAGATGCAGGTGTTCATGGACAAGCTCGAACGCCACTACGGCCAGCGGCCGATCATCTACACCAGCCCCGACTTCTATCGTGACAATCTGCGCGGCGCCTTCCTTGACTATCCGTTCTGGCTGCGCGCCGTCGCGCGCCATCCGTCAAAGGTCTATCCCGACCGCAAATGGCTGTTCTGGCAGTATTCCGGCTCCGGCCTGTCGCACGGAGTGAGGGGCCGCATCGACCTCAACGTCTTCCACGGCGACGAGCGCGCCTGGCGGGCCTGGGCCGGTGGACAGACGACTGTCGCCGACGCCGACTGAGCGCTCTCGGCTGATGCCATTACCGGCAGGCTGCCGTCGTCCCATCCCCCGGCGGCATTTTCAGCGTTTTGCTAAGGATCCACACACCTTTTTCCTTAGTGGTCCTGCAATGCCCGGCTGGTAACATCCGCGTAATCATGCATGCCGCGCGCAACACCGCGCGGCCGAGCATGAATGGGCATGGAGGGGTCGATGCGCAATCCGGTTCTGGCAATCGTTTTTGTGGCCGCTGTCGGCTACGGATTTTTCAATGCGCTCGGGCATGGGCGGAGCGACAAGCCGATGGCCATTCCGGCGGCGGCGCCAGGCGCCTCGCAGACGGCGCCTCGCGCGATGACGGAGAACGTCGTCGCCTATTCCACCGAAGACAAGGCGATGCAGGCCGCCAAGAACAAGGGCCACTCGACGCTGCCGCGCTTCCACGAGCTGATGGCCGCTGGCACGCCCGGCACCTACACGGTGAAGTTCCCGCTCACCCAGAACGGCGCCACCGAGCACATCTGGATGCAGCTCACGGGCCTGGGCGACGGCACCTTCATCGGCCTGCTTGCCGACGAACCTGTCAACGGCACCAAGTACAAGATGGGCGACCGCATGACGGTGGAGGAAGCCGACGTCGAGGACTGGATGGTCAAGAACGGCGGCGAGGTTTACGGCGGCTATACCGTGCGTCAGGCGTTTGCGGACATGCCGAAGGAACAGGCCGCGAAATACGGCATCACCTTCAAGGATTGATCCGGCTCCCCGAGAGGAGGAGGGTCGCACCCCGCGCAGTCGTCATCCTCGGGCTTGACCCTACCCTTACCTTGCCTCGCGTCTTTCGCGCTCGCGTATCTCGGCCGTCTGAGCCAGCACCCAGTCGCGGAACACCTTGATCTTGGGTGCATTGCGGCGGCTTTCCAGATGCACCAGCCAATAGCCGTCGCCATCGGATCCAAGCACTTCAAAAGGCTGAATCAACTGTCCCTTGGCCAGCAGCGCATTGTAGATGTTGCGGGTGAGGATAGCGGCGCCCTGGTCGGTCAGCGCCGCCATTGCATCGTAAGCCTGCGACCCCAGCGTCGGACCCGCGATGACGCGATCGGGTTCGAACGGCACGCCGGCTGCCTCGAACCAGATTTTCCACCAGGGATCGTCGGCGCAGCATAGCGCCACCTTGTAGAGATCCTCGGGACGGTGGATGCCGCCCACACTCTCGGCCAGTCTCGGGCTGAGCATTGGCGTATAGTCCGCCTTGAACAGATAGTGAGCCGTCAGGCCGGGCCATTTTCCGGTGCCCGTGCGTATCCGACGTGTCCTCGCGCGTGAAATCGACTAGGCGGGGCGATGTGTTCACCTTCACGGCGAGATCGGGATGCATCAGCTGGAATGTTCCAAGCCATACGGCCAGCCAGTTCGTTGCGAAGGTCTCCATGGTCGTCACCGACAGCACGCCGGTCGCGCCGCCCTTGGTCGCGACCCACGCATCGGCCAGGGCCGAGAACGCGCCTGATGCGTGCGGCGCCAACTGCTGTCCGGCCTCGGTCAGGGCGATCTGTCTTGTTTTTCTTATGAAAAGCGGCGTTCCCGCGCGTTCTTCCAGCACCTTGATCTGATAGCTGGCCGCCGACTGGGTCATGCCGAGTTCTTCGGCCGCCTTGGTGAAACTGCCCAGCCGCGCCGCGGCCTCAAACACTCGGATGGCGCCTAGCGGCGGCAGCTCCCAACTCATGACGCATCAATCCTCCTGATGCATGCTACGCGAGGTTCGATTGGAATCCAAGGCCGGAAAACGGCATGCTCTGGTCATCGAACTCGAACCCGAAAGGACACACGGCAATGACCACCACCCGTTACAACACGCTTCGTCGACCGGTTCTCGACCTCTTCATCGCGCCGTTCAGGCCCCGCACGCGCGGCCTGCTCGACCGCCGTTCACTGTCGGACCATTTCCTGCGCGACATCGGCATGCTCGACGGACACGTGCCTCCCGGCACCCTTCGTTGAGGCAATCCCACGCTTTGACCGACCTAGATCCGAGGGAGGGAAAGATGTCATCGGAGGCTTTGGCGAAGAGCCGTCAAACGATCAATGCCTATGAGGACTATGCGGAACGCTACGACGCCATCGTGCGGCATGTTCCCAACGAGAGAGAACAGGCATCGCTTAAGCGCCTCGTGGCGATCGCCGGCACAAGCGGTCAGATTCTCGAAGTCGGGTCGGGAGCGGGATACGACGCTGATTTTCTGGAGGGTCTGGGCGTCAAGGTTCGCCGCACCGACGCAACCAAGCGGTTTCTTGAGTTGCAGGCCGCGCGCGGCAAGGAGGGTGATCTCCTTGATCTCCTCACCGACGAACTAGGCGGACCCTACGATGCTGTCCTGGCACTCGCTGTCCTGATCCATGTGCCCCGCGACCAGATCGATCAGGTGCTTGCCAAGATAGCCGGCTCGCTGCGGCCAGGCGGCGCCTTCCTGGTATCGATGCGCAATGGCGACCGCGAGACGGATGGCAACTATCATACCGTCTTGTGGCGTAGGGACGATTTTGCGGCGCGTATTGAGAGCGCCGGGCTGGTGCTGATCAGGGACGATTTCAACATTGGCCGCAACAGCGAGGAATGGAACACGTTCCTGGCTGTCAGGCCGGCAAGATGGGGTACGGGAGAGGCGCTGCTCGCGCCCTCGTCATCGTCGGGCTTGACCCGAGGATGACGAAATGGGGTTCCGGTATGACCCTCAACAGGTGACGAGATCCGTATGGCCAAATCCCTTCGAGTAGTCGAGCACGGAAATGACCGAAGGCACCACGCGGAAAATACGGACCTGTTCTGGCGTCGGCATCGGGCCGGGCAGCGCGACTTGCGGCGGATACTTCATCGGCAGCATCCGTAAAACCTTTTCAGCTTCGGCCCGGTCTGTAACCTCCTGCGCGCGCGCCGCCATGGAAAGTCCAGTGATCTCCATCACCTGCGGCGCGTCGTGGTCGATGGTCAACGACACGCGATCGTCCCGCGCCATATTGGCCGCCTTCTGGCTTTCCAGACCGCAGAGGAAATAGAGCGTGAGGCCTTCGTTGACGTAGCCTACGGTCGTCGCCTGCGGCCAACCGTCCGGCCTCAAGGTCGCGATCGTCATGACCCGGTGCTGATCCAACAGCGTTTCGATCTTGTTTTTGATCTCCTGGTCCATCCCTTGCCTCCGACGTCATTGCCGACGGTGGCTATATTTGGGGGTCGTGGGTAGCCTGGCATTGACCTGCATCAACGCAATTGCGGGCAAGCAGGCTTCGGCCGCAATGGCTGGTCGGATCTGGCGCCGCGCGCTGATCCAACTTCCCACAAGGGGGAAGGAGAGCGCTCACTTCGATGGTGATGTGGTCGATCATATCGTTTTTGGGTCGTTGATCGATCAAACAAAATCAGCCCGATCTTACGATCGGGCCGATAATGTTCCGTTTTAGCGGATCAAATCGCATCAGCTGCAGCCGCTCGTGCTTCCACACGTGTCGCACTTCTCGCAGGTGCCGTTCCGCACCATGGTGAAGTTGTGGCACTCCGAGCATTCGTTGCCGGTGTAGCCCTGCAGCAACGACTGCTGGCGGCGTGTCGCGGCGAGCTTCTTGGCGTCGGCGGCTTCCTGCGCGGCGGCGTCTGTGAACAGTGCCTCGGTGCTGGAAACCTCGGCTTCTTCTTCGACGATGTCCTCGGCAAGTTCCCTGGCGCGCTCCTCATAGTCGCGCTTGTAGGCGATGGCCTCGTCGCTCGCCGGTTTCAGCGTCAGGACGTTGGAGCCGGAGAAGGCGGTGGGCGCCGCGCGGGCAGGGGACGTCGTCGGGGCTGAGCCGCCAAAGCCCTTGGGATCACCGCCGGCGCCCGAGACTAGCTTGACCGGCGAAACGCCGCGGGTCAGGCCCTTCGAGAACGGCGTCGCCTTGCCCTCGGTGATGCCGCGGCCGAGCGCTGTCTTGTCGAAGTCCGACTGGTCGACATGGGCGAGGTCGTGGCGGGCGAGATAGGAAACGGCGAGCTCGCGGAACACGTAGTCGAGGATCGACGTCGCGTTCTTGATCGCGTCGTTGCCCTGCACCATGCCGGCCGGCTCGAACTTGGTGAAGGTGAAGGCCTCGACATATTCGTCGAGCGGCACGCCGTACTGCAGGCCGAGCGAGATGGCGATGGCGAAGTTGTTCATCATGGCGCGGAAGGCAGCACCTTCCTTGTGCATGTCGATGAAGATTTCGCCGAGGCGCCCGTCGTCGAACTCGCCGGTCCTGAGGTAGACCTTGTGGCCGCCAACGACTGCCTTCTGCGTGTAGCCCTTGCGGCGGTTCGGCAGCTTCTCGCGGTCGCGGTAGAGCCGCTCCACCACGCGCTCGACGATCTTTTCCGTCACCTGCACGGCGCGCTGCGCGGCGGGCGCCGCGATCAGCTGTTCGACCGCTTCGTCCTCATCCTCCTCGCCATCGGCGAGCAGCGAGGCATTGAGCGGCTGCGACAGCTTGGAGCCGTCGCGGTAGAGCGCATTGGCCTTCAGCGCCAGCTTCCACGACAGCATATAGGCGTTCTTGGCGTCCTCGACCGTCGCTTCGTTCGGCATGTTGATGGTCTTGGAGATGGCGCCGGAGATGAAGGGCTGCGCCGCCGCCATCATCAGGATGTGGCTGTTGATCGACAGCGAGCGCTTGCCGATCTTGCCGCACGGGCTGGCGCAGTCGAACACGGCGAGGTGCTCGGCCTTCAGGAAGGGCGCGCCTTCCAGCGTCATGGCACCGCAGACATGAATGTTGGCGGCCTCGATGTCCTTCTTCGAGAAGCCCAGCGCCGGCAGCATCTCGAACGAGAAATCGCCGAGCTGCTCGTCGGTGAAGCCGAGCGTCTCCTTCACCCAGTCGGCGCCCAGCGTCCACTGGTTGAAGACGAACTTGATGTCGAAGGCCGACTTCAGCGCCGCATTCAGCGCTGCGATCTTGTCGTCGGAAAAACCCTTGGCCTTCAGCGAGCCGGGATTGATGCCGGGCGCCTGGTTGAGGTTGCCGTGGCCGACCGCATAGGCCTCGATCTCGGCGATCTGGCTTTCAGTATAGCCCAGCGTGCGCAGCGCTTCCGGCACGGCGCGGTTGATGATCTTGAAGTAGCCGCCGCCAGCGAGCTTCTTGAACTTGACCAGCGCGAAGTCGGGCTCGATGCCGGTGGTGTCGCAATCCATGACCAGGCCGATCGTGCCGGTCGGCGCGATCACGGTCGCCTGCGCATTGCGATAACCATGCTCCTCGCCAAGCTCGATGGCGCGGTCCCAGGCGGCGCGGGCGTGGGCGGCCAGCTCCTGCTGCTTGAGGTCGGCGGCGACCAGCGGCACCGGATTGACGGCGAGCTTCTCGTAACCGTCCTTGTCGCCATAGGCGGCGCGGCGGTGGTTGCGCATGACGCGCAGCATGTTCTGGGCGTTGCGGTCATAGTCCGGGAAGGCGCCGAGCTCGGCGGCCATCTCGGCCGATGTGGCGTAGGCCGTACCGGTCATGATCGCGGTAAGCGCGGCGCAGATGGCGCGGCCCTCGTCGGAGTCGTACGGTATGCCCGAGGTCATCAGCAGGCCGCCGATATTGGCGTAGCCGAGGCCGAGTGTGCGGTATTCGTAGGAGAGCTTGGCGATCTCCTTCGACGGGAACTGCGCCATCATCACCGAGATTTCGAGCACGATGGTCCACAGCCGCACCGTGTGCTCGTAAGTGGCGATGTCGATCGTGCCGTCGGCATTGCGGTAGGGCAGAAGGTTGATCGAAGCGAGGTTGCAGGCCGTGTCGTCGAGGAACATGTATTCCGAGCACGGGTTGGAGGCCCGGATCGCACCGGCCGAAGCGCAGGTGTGCCAGTCGTTCATCGTCGTGTTGAAGTGCAGGCCGGGATCGGCCGACGCCCAGGCCGCGTAGCCGATCTTTTCCCACAGGTCGCGCGCCTTCAGCGTCTTCAGCGCCTTGCCGTCCTTGCGGGCGGTCAGCTGCCAGTCGCCATCGGCCTCGACGGCGCGCAGGAAGTTGTCCTTCAGCGACACCGAATTGTTGGAGTTCTGGCCGGAAACGGTGAGGTAGGCATCCGAATCCCAGTCGGTGTCGTAGGTCTTGAACGACATCGAGGTGTAACCCTGGCGGGCGAACTGGATGACGCGGTAGATATAGTTCTCCGGCACGGCGTCCTTCTTGGCCGCCTTGATCTCGCGCTTCAGCGCGGTGTTGATCGCCGGATCGAAGCAGTCGTCGTCATGGCCTTCGCAATTTACGCAGGCCTTCATGATCGCTTCGAGGTGCTTCTTGACAATCTTGGAGCCGGTCACCAGCGAGGCGACCTTCTGCTCTTCATTGACCTTCCAGTCGATGAATTCCTCGATGTCGGGATGGTCGACGTCGACGATGACCATCTTGGCGGCGCGGCGCGTCGTGCCGCCCGACTTGATGGCGCCCGCCGCGCGGTCGCCGATCTTGAGGAAGCTCATCAGGCCGGACGAGCGGCCGCCGCCCGAAAGCTTTTCGCCTTCGCCGCGCAGCAGCGAGAAGTTGGAGCCGGTGCCCGAACCGTATTTGAACAGGCGCGCCTCGCGCACCCACAGGTCCATGATGCCGCCTTCGTTGACGAGGTCGTCCTGCACGCCCTGGATGAAGCAGGCATGCGGCTGCGGATGCTCGTAGGAGGACTTCGACTTGGTCAGCTTGCCGGTGAAGGGGTCGACGTAGAAGTGACCCTGGCTCGGGCCGTCGATGCCATAGGCCCAGTGCAGGCCGGTGTTGAACCATTGCGGCGAGTTCGGCGCGACGCGCTGCGTGGCCAGCATATAGGCAAGCTCGTCGCGGAAGGCACGTGCGTCTTCCTCGGACTTGAAGTAGCCGCCCTTCCAGCCCCAGTAGGTCCAGGTGCCGGCGAGGCGGTCGAAGACCTGGCGGGCATCGATCTCGGAGCCATAGCGCTCGGCCTCGGGGAGTTTGGCGAGTTCGGCCTCGTCGGGGACCGAGCGCCACAGGAAGGAGGGGACGTCGTTCTCCTCGACCTTCTTCAGGCGAGCGGGAACGCCGGCCTTGCGGAAATACTTCTGCGCCAGGATGTCGGCGGCGACTTGGCTGAACTGCGCCGGCACGTCGATATTGTCCAGGCGGAACACCACCGAGCCATCCGGATTCTTGATCTCGGAAAGCGCCTTGCGGAATTCGATCTCCGCATAGGCGGATTGTCCTGGCTTGGTGAAACGACGGTCGATGCGCATTGGTCCGGTCCTTTGTGTCTATATATAGCGCTTTTCCCCAGGGATTCATGCCCCGAAAGCGAAACGCGCGGTCCGCCGTTTGCCGGCATCTTGACGACGCCGGCATCTCCTTCGCAGTCGTCGCACGGCGCGTTGGCCAAACTTCTTGCGAAGCGCCTCTCCAACTCGCCGACGAACCCCCTGCGGGTCCCTCAAAACTTGAAACTTTTTCGCGATTCCCCCGATCGAGGGCTTCACACTATCTAGGGTCGAACCTGCCTGCAAACACTAAATATAGTGTTAACAGATCATTTTTTCCAGTCCGACAATTCTCCCTTTTCGCCACCCAAGCCCCACCAATCCCAACGCTTCCGCCGGCCTCGCAAAAGGGCGGAAATGTGGGCAAAACGCACAAAATCCGGGAAAAAAGACCGGCCTCTGAACTCTCCGGTCGCGCTCTCAACAGGAACGCATGGCCTATAAAAGGCGACTCGTTTTGCGCCGTCAAGGATTCGTTTACGTAGCTTTTGTGACCCCAATATCTTGTGTGTCACAGATGTGGATAACGGGGACAGAAGACCGCGTCGGAGAGCCTGGTTTTGGCGGTCAGCGGCGGGCGTGCGCAAGGCCACCCCGGCGATGCTGCCGCTCTGCCTTTTCATTTTAGCTGGCTTGCACTATGTCTTGCCCTTCGCGCGGGGGCGCGCCTTGTCAACCGGAAAAGCATCCGCTACGCCCCGCTCATGACAGTAACCGTCCGTTTCGCCCCGTCGCCGACCGGCCGTATCCATATCGGCAATGCACGCACCGCGCTGTTCAACTGGCTGTTCGCCATGAACAACAAGGGCCGTTTCATCCAGCGCTTCGACGACACCGACATCGCCCGCTCCAAGCAGGAGTTCGCCGATTCGATCCTCTACGACCTGCACTGGCTGGGTATCTTCCCCGACGCCACCGAATACCAGTCGCGGCGCGTCGAGATCTATGACGCGGCGGTCGAGCGGCTGAAGGCCGCGCGCGTGCTCTATGCCTGCTACGAGACGCCTGAAGAGCTCGACCTGCGCCGCAAGGTGCGCCGTACGCGCGGGCTGCCGCCCGTCTATGGCCGCGAGGCGCTGACGCTCACGCCGGAGCAGGTCGCCGAATACCAGTCCGACGGTCGACGCCCGCACTGGCGCTTCCTGCTGCCGAACTTCACCAGCGACCCGCTGCAGCCCGAACGCACCGAGGTCCATTGGAACGACCTGGTGCGCGGTGAGGAGACCGTTGATCTCGCCTCGCTGTCGGATCCCGTGCTGGTGCGCGAGGACGGCACCTATCTCTACACGCTGCCATCGGTGGTCGACGACATCGAGATGGGCGTCAGCCACGTCATCCGCGGTGACGACCATGTCACCAACACCGGCGTGCAGATCGCGCTGTTCCAAGCGCTCGGCGCCGAGCCGCCGGTCTTCGGCCACCACAACCTGCTCACCACGGCCTCTGGCGAGGGCCTGTCGAAGCGCACTGGCGCGCTGTCGATCGAGAGCCTGCGCGAGGACGGCATCGAGCCGATGGCGGTCGCTTCGCTGGCGGTGCTGGTAGGCACCTCGGAGAATGTCGCGGCAGCGCACGATCTTTCCGAACTCGCCGGCCATTTCGATCCGGCCGCGACCTCGAAATCGGCGGCCAAGTTCGATCCGGACGAGCTGTTCGTGCTCAACCGCACGCTGATGCACCATATGCCGTTTGCCGAGGCTCGCGACCGGCTGATCGTGCTGGGTGTTTCAGGCGAGAAGGCGGAGCCGTTCTGGCTGGCCGTACGAGGCAATCTCGACAGCCTGCCCGACGCGCTGGCCTGGTGGCGTATCGTGGGTCAGGGGCCGCACGAACCGGCGGAGTTTTCCGGCGAGGACCGCGAATTCCTGCACCAGGCGTTCGATCTTTTGCCGGAGGAGCCGTGGAACGGCACCGTCTGGAAGGACTGGACCGGCAAGATCCGCGAAGCAACCGGCCGCAAGGGCAAGGCGCTGTTCATGCCGCTCAGGCTGGCGCTTACTGGCCAGCCTTCCGGGCCGGAGCTTGCAGATCTATTGCCCCTGCTGGGTCGGGAAGGAACGCTGGCCCGACGACCCTGACCCTGCGCTGCTCGGGCGGCAACGCCGATACCGGCGATGTTGCCGGCTTTTCGGCCAGGCGCTTGATGGCATCGCGGTCGAGCCCGCCCTCGGCATTGGCCAGCGTCTCGGGATCAGCGCCCGGATCCGGCTTCGCGGCCGGCAAGGGAGCGAACGGCGCGGAGGCCGCTTCGGGCTCGGACTGCTCGGGGTTCGGCGGATTGCCGGCGATGATCTCGAAATTCTGCGCTTGCGCGTTGCAGCCGCAGGCCGGTGGCCGCGCCATGTTGGTCTGCTTGTAGAGATAAGCCGTCGGCAGTTCGCTGTAGGGCCTGCCGGTCACCGACGATGTCATCGCGCCGGCGTCGCCGTCCATGTCGCGCGTGTAGAACACCTGCATCTCCGTGCCAGGGCAACTCGATTCGCAGTTCTTCTGGTCGCGCTCGAAATCGCCATAAGAGGCGGCGTTCGACATCGGGAAGAAATAGCCGTCGCAGGTCCGCACGCACACAGTGTGGAAATCGCCGTTCAGCCGCGGCAAGTCCATGCCGTCGGGCTGGTTGATCACCCGGCGAATGTTGCGTTCGCTGGGATCGTCTGGCGGCACATCCGGCAAATCGGGCGTGTCGAGCGTTTCGATCTCGCGGTCGCCGTTGCCGAAAAGCTGTTCGAACAGATTGCCGCCGCCATTGTTGCGCGCGCTCTCCTCAAGCGGGGCGTGCCTCGGCGCGATCTCATCGTCGCGGCAGCCATTGGCGTCGAGTGCCGCAAGGATACGCCTTCGGTCGCGTCGAGAGCCGCCGCCGGCAAGCCGCTCGCGCTTCGCCAGCAGGGCGTCGAGATTGGCGTTCATGCGGTCGATGTTGGCGTTGATCGCTGCGCATTTGTTGACGTTGCGCGAAAACAGCGAAAAGCCGCAACCGGCATCGCTGGCCCGATTGCGCACCTTCGCCAGCTGCTCGCGCTGGCGCGCGACGGCGCCGTCATATTTGCGGATCAGGTTCGGTCCGCCGCCATCGCCGCGAGCAGCAGTGAGTTCATCTTCGAGCTGACGGCAGATGCGCGAAGCGGCCTGCGGCTCTGTCACGGCGACGACGGACAACGCCAGCGCCACGAGCAACGCCGCAAGGTGGGTCAGCTTCAACCCCACGCCCTTCATTCGCCTGAAACCCCGATTGCCAGCTCGTCGCTCAAGCTAGCGCGTCCGCGGTTAAACCTGTCTTTACTCTACAGTCGGTTGCAGTTGAGTCTGCAACCAAACGTGCCAGCAGCTTACCGCTAAATCCGGCCTCAGCCCAGGTTGACGACCGCCTGCGCTTTGTGCGCAGCCTCGACCACCGCCAGCGCCGTCATGTTGACGACGCCGCGCGAGGTCACCGAAGGCGTCAGGATGTGCGCCGGCTTGTCGGTGCCGAGCAAGATCGGCCCGACATGCAGTGCTTCCATCATGGTGCGCAGCGCCGTCAGCGTGATGTTGGCCGAATCGAGGTTCGGGAACACCAGCAGATTGGCTTCGCCCTTCAGCCGCGAATGCGGATAGACGCGCTGGCGCAGGTGCTCCGACAGTGCCGAGTCGGCATGCATCTCGCCATCGCACTGCAATTCCGGCGCGATGCGGGCCAGGATCGCCGCCGCTTGGCGCATCTTCAGCGCGCTGGGTGAATCGCGCGAGCCGAAATCCGAATGCGACAGCAGCGCCGCCTTCGGCTCGATGCCGAAGCGCTGGATCTCCTCCGCCGCCAGCACCGTCATCTCGGCGATTTCCTCGGCCGTCGGATCGACCGAGACGTGGGTGTCTGTGAGGAAGATGATGCCGCGCTGCGAGATCAGCATGGAGAGCGTGGACAGGTCCCGATCCTTGATGCCCGCGCGGGGGCCGATGATCAGCGTCACATTGCGCAGATGCCGCTCGAAACGGCCTTCGAGGCCGCAGACCATGGCATCGGCATCGCCACGCTTCAGCGCCAGCGCCGCGATCACTGTATTGTCGGTGCGCACCATGGTGCGGGCCGCTTCCGTCGTCACGCCGCGCCTCCCGGCAAGCTCGATCAGCAAGTCGACATAGTGGCGGTAGCGCGGATCTTCTTCCGGGTTGATCAGGCCGAAATCGACGCCGGGCTTGATACGCAATCCGTAGCGCTTCAGCCTGACTTCGATGACATGCGGACGGCCGATCAGGATCGGCTCGGCGATGCCTTCCTCCAGTACCACCTGGGCCGCGCGCAGCACGCGTTCGTCCTCGCCGTCGGCATAAATGACGCGCTTGGCGCTGGATGCCTTGGCGGTCGAGAACACCGGCTTCATCACCAATCCGGAGCGGAAAACGAAGCGGTTCAGCTTGTCGATATAGGCGGCGAAGTCGGCGATCGGCCTGGTCGCCACGCCTGTGTCGCAGGCGGCCTTGGCGACGGCCGGCGCGATGCGCAGGATGAGGCGCGGGTCGAAGGGCGAGGGGATCAGGAAGTCGGGCCCGAAGATCGGCGTCTCGCCCGAATAGGCGCGCGCGGCGACATCCGACGGCTCTTCGCGGGCAAGGGCGGCGATCGCCCTGACCGCCGCCATCTTCATTTCCTCGTTGATGGCGCTGGCGCCGCAGTCGAGCGCGCCGCGGAAGATGTAAGGAAAGCACAGCACATTATTGACTTGATTGGGAAAATCGGAGCGGCCTGTGCAGATCATCGCATCCGGACGCGCCGCGCGCGCGGCCTCCGGCATGATCTCCGGATTGGGGTTGGCCAGCGCCAGGATGAGCGGCTTCGGCGCCATGTGCTGCAGCAATTCAGGCTTGAGCACGCCGGCGGCGGAAAGGCCGAGGAAGACATCGGCGCCCGGAATGACATCGGCCAGCGTGCGCGCCTCCGTGTCCTTCACATAGGGGTCCTTCCAGCGGTCCATCTCCTCGAGGCGTCCCTTGTAGGCGACGCCGAAACGGTCGGTGACCCAGATGTTCTCGACCTTGGCGCCAAGCGAGACCAGGAGGTTGAGGCAGGCGAGCGCGGCGGCGCCGGCGCCCGAGGTGACGATCTTGATGTCGGCAATTGTCTTGCCGGCGAATTCCAGCCCGTTGAGCACCGCGGCAGCGACGATGATCGCCGTGCCGTGCTGGTCGTCATGGAACACCGGGATGCCCATGCGGGCCTTCAGCCGCTCCTCGACCTCGAAACATTCCGGCGCCTTGATGTCCTCGAGATTGATGCCGCCGAAGGTCGGCTCCAGCGCCGCGACCGTCTCGACCATGCGCTCGATTTCCGGCGCGTCGATCTCGATGTCGAAGACGTCGATGCCGGCGAACTTCTTGAACAGCACCGCCTTGCCTTCCATCACCGGCTTCGAGGCGAGCGGCCCGATATTGCCAAGGCCGAGCACCGCCGAGCCGTTGGAGACGACGCCGACAAGGTTGGCGCGCGCCGTATAGTCGGCGGCGGTCGCCGGGTCGTCGCGGATCTCGAGGCAAGGGGCGGCGACCCCCGGCGAATAGGCGAGTGCCAGGTCGCGCTGGTTGCCGAGCGGCTTGGTCGCCTGGATCTCCAGCTTTCCGGGAATGGGATGCTTGTGGAAGTAGAGAGCGGCCTCGTCGAGGTCCGACCGGGCCGGTTTCTTGTTCTCGCTGTCCATGCCGGCCTCCTTGCGCTTCTGCTTCGCAGCCTTTTAGAGCAGTTCCAGGAAAAGTGTGAAACGGTTTTCCGTCGGGAATTGCATCAAAACAGGGGCGACGATCAAAAGCTCCAGCATGCGGCCCGCACTGTTCGCGACGCCAAATGACGCCATCGGCGTTCACATCGGCGAAGCGCAAATAGCCGAGTTATTTCAGCCCCTTGTGTCGGGACTCTGCGATATGGCGGGCGGCTGGCGTTGCCGGCAGGTCAGAACGCGCT